>JAHFTC010000062.1 GCA_023269585.1 Opitutaceae bacterium | reverse complement strand
GAGGAGATCGGCTTGAAACTGACTAGGGCCTGGTGGTTGCGCGGGGATGGTCGCCCGTGCACGTGACTGTCACGTTGATTCCCTTTGCCGGCACGGTCGAGCGCAGCGGTGCCTGCTTGCGGCGGAGGTCGATTTCGTCTGAGGTCATGGCCTCCCCCTCACTGCGTTTCACTGTCCCACGCCCTTCCCTATGAGACCTATCCTTGCCGCCATGCTTCTGGCTTCCGCCGCCGCTTCCGCGACCGCCGCGCCATCCTCCCCTGTCCGCTTCGACTGGTTCGAATACACCGGGCGCGACGATGTCTTCGCCGCGCCGTTGCCCGCCGGACAGTTCCGCAATCCGATCCTCACGGGTTTCTATCCCGATCCGGCGATCTGCCGCGTGGGAGACGACTTCTACCTGATCAACTCCACCTTCTCGTATTTTCCCGGCATTCCGGTCTTCCACAGCCGCGATCTCGTGAACTGGACGCAGCTGGGCAACGTGATCGACCGGCCGGCGCAGCTGGAGTTTGCCGGGCTCGGCGTCACCCGCGGGCTCTTCGCGCCGACCATCAAGCACCACGACGGACTCTTCTACGTCGTCTGCACCCTCGTCGACGGCGGCGGAAATTTCCTCGTCACCGCCACGAACCCCGCGGGGCCCTGGTCCGACCCGCAGTGGCTCGATTTCGACGGCATCGATCCGTCGCTATTTTTCGATGACGACGGCCGCGCCTGGATGGTCAACAACGGCAATCCGCCCGAGAACAAGCCGCTCTACCAGGGGCACCGCGCGATCTGGATCCAGGAGTTCGACGTGGCGAAGAAGCAGCTCATCGGGCCGCGCTCGATCATCGTCAACGGCGGCGTGGATCTGAGCACGAAGCCGGTCTGGATCGAAGGACCACATATCTTCAAGAAGGACGGCTGGTACTACCTCTGCTGCGCCGAGGGCGGGACCAGTATCCAGCATTCGCAGGTCATCCTGCGCAGCAAGGCGCCCACGGGGCCGTTCGTCCCTTGGGAGAAGAATCCCATCCTCACCCAGCGCGATCTCGACGGCAATGCGGTCCATGCCGTCACCGCGACCGGCCACGCCAATCTCGTCGACGGCCCCGATGGCCGGTGGTGGTCGGTCTTCCTGGCCTGCCGTCCGTTCCAAAACGGCTTCCAGGCCACCGGGCGCGAGACCTTCCTGCTGCCGGTGACCTGGACCGACGACGGTTGGCCGATCATCCTGCCCCCGGGCGAGCGCGTGCCGTACACCTTGCCCGCACCGAAGGTCGCCACCGCGAGTCCGGCGCCTGTACCGCTTTCCGGCAACTTCACCTGGCGCGACGAATTCGACTCGGGTGCCGAGCAACCCGCTTCGCTCTGGTTGATGCTGCGCAACCCGAAGGAGAACTGGTGGAGCCTCACCGAGCCGAAAGGCAGCCTAAGCCTCGTACCGCGGGCCGAGGGGCTTGAAGGCACGGGGAATCCGTCATTCCTGGGCCGCCGACTTCAGCATGCGAAATTCGATACAGCCACGGCGCTCGTGCCGCCGGCCGAGGCCGGTGTTTCCGCGGGGCTGGCGTTGTTCCAAAGCGAGACGCACTTCTATTATCTCGGGGTACAGCGCGGCGCCGACGGACTCGTGGTCTTCCTCGAGCTCGCCAACGGCGGAAAGTCGGTGCGCGTGACCCAGGCGGTCGCCGCCTCCGCCGAGCGGATCGAGCTGCGCATCGTGGGCGACGAGCTGGCGGGCGAGTTCTCCTTCCGCGCCGATGGAGGAGCCTGGCAGGCCGTGGCGGCTCGCGCCGACCTGACGCCGATCACCACCAACGCCGCCGGCGGGGGCAACCACTTCACGGGCGCGGTCGTCGGACCCTACGCCCGTCGTGAGCCGTGATGTGACCAATCGGTCGCGCGTCGAGAGACGGACGTTCGGACGCCTGTCCGAACGTCGCCCCGGGTCGCCACGCCGTCTTGTGGCCGCTCGACGCTCGTCGCCACCTCTCGCCGGGATCGCAAGCCCAGCTCTGATCTGATCAGTCGGTCGCGCGTCGAGCGGAGGAGCGTTGAGAGCGAGAAACCACGAAAACACCGGAGCGGCCGAACGACGCAGGCCGGGCCACTGACGTTTCAACTCTCAACCCTCGTCTGCCTCGCCCCGTTTCGGATCAGGGCTGGGGCGGAGGCGGCCGCAGGGTCTTCCCTTCAATCCAGCGGCTCTCGACCATCTCGATGCGCGGGTTGGCCGGGATGCCAAAGTCCTGATTGTGGATGCGGGCGACGAGCAGCTCGACCGCCCACATGCCCATCAGCTGCTGGTTCTGCTGCATGCCGGTGAACGGTGTATCCTCGAGGATCTGGCTGACCGCGACCACGCCGAGATCCTCGGGTGCGCGGATACCGTTGCGTTGGAGCAGCTGCTGGAGTTCGCCGAGCACGTGGTAGAGATGGACGAAGATGACGACGTCGGGTTTGTGCTTCCGGAGCCAGTGCAGGAGCGGCTTCTCCTCCACGCGATTGGTGCGGAGCACAGGCACCGGAGCGGGGTTGCCGTAGGTGTGCTCGCACCAGCCGAGGTAAGCGCTGGTGTAGGCGTAGGCGCTGCGTTGCTCCTCGTAATTGCCGAGCACCAGGCCGGGGCGCCGGTAACCGCGGGCGTGGATCTTGTGCAGGGCGGCGGTGAGGTCGTTGTAGAAATGGCTCGTCACCCGGTGGAGCGGGGTGGCGATGCTCAGGCCCTGGGCGACGATCGCGAAGTGGTCGAGCTCGGCCGGAAAGCGTTCGGCGAGGTCGGGGCTCCCGAAGCACAGCAGGCCTTGGATGCCTCGCGTATCCAAAATTGTGCGAAAGCGGGCGAGGGTCATGCCCGGCGCCTTCAACCATAGCGGTTCGAGACGGTAGCCGAGTTCGTCGGCGCGCTTCTGCATGGCGTCGAAAACCCGTCGCAGGTGCTGGGATTGCTCCCACGGCCGCACGGAGTCGTAGAACGAGATCACACCGAAGCAGGCTTCTTGGGCGCGGCTGCCGCTGTGGCGGAGCTGGCTCATGAGCTCCTTGAGCTTGGCGTTGGGGCGGTATCCGATACGGGCGGCTTCGCCCACGACCCGCAGTCTGGTGGCGGAAGGGATCTTTGGGCTGTTGCGGAGGGCCAGAGAGACGGCGGATGGCGAGAGGCCGAGGGCGGAGGCGATGCGGCGCAAGCTCATGAGTCAACGTTTACCGGTCGCTCCGCCGCGGGCAAGTCGCGGAATGGGTGATCCGCGGTTTGGCGCGGGAGTTGCAGATCGGGCGCGCCCGCCGGATCAGGACCGGTTGGCGAGCGCCTGAGCCAGTTGCGCCAGGGAACGGTCAATCTCGCCTAAATCCTCAATCAGCCCGCGGCGGCCCGTGCTGGCCGTCGCCACCAGCGCTTGGAGGTTGGTCACGAGTTGCTGGTGCGGACTACCCTCGGTGGGGGCGAGCGGCAGGAGCCGGCTCGCGAGGTCAGCGATGGAGTCGGTATCGAGATTCAATGTCTGCCCGCGCATCCGCTCGGCGGCCTGCTGCGCGAGCTCGAGAAGGCTCAGGAGCGAGGCCGATTGTCCGACGGCGGCCTCGGCAACGGCCGCGCGGCGGGAAACCTCGACCAGATCGCGGTGCGTCGTGCGTAACCGTTGTTCGGCGGCGATGCGCGCCGTGACATCGCGCGAGAGGCCGAAGGTTCCGACGATGGCCCCGGCGGCGTCACGTAGGGGCATCTTGGTGGTCGAGGCCCAGGTGATCCGGCCGTCAGGCCAAGTCTCTTTTTCGACCAAGTCGACGATCGGCTCCCCGGTCGCCATGATGCGGCGCTCGTCGGCGAGGGCCTGCTCAGCGTGCTCGGGTGAGAAAAAGTCGCGATCAGTCCTGCCGTAAGCCTCCTGCGGGTCCGCCAGCCCGAGCAGCCGGGCGAGCCGGCGGCTGATGAGGGTGAAACGGCTTTCGCGGTCCTTGAAGTAGATGGCATCGGGTGTGCCCTCAAGCAGCGAGTGCAGGAGATCCACCGAATGGGGGGGGCGGCGCTCGGGGAATGGTTGCGCGGGGCAGGAGGAGGTCGGCTCGGGCGGCATGATGGCGGGCGGTACGCTGCCTGTACTTCGGCCGATTGCGTCGGCGCTTGAGGAGGCGGGGGGGGCCAGGGGGCGGGCGGTGACGTTTCCGCCGACAGTACGACGTAACGGCGCGAGGGCGAGGCGATGGAGTAAACGGCGTCTCTTTGCGGAGGCCTCCGGGCTGCGTCGGTGGTGCTCATCTGCTTCTTCGTGCTGCCGCAGGCGATGAAGAATTCCCCCATTCGGAAGCCCGCGAAGGCGAAGCGATCCCGCGCTTCGTCCGCGACTGAGCTCGCCGCCGAGCGCCCCGGGCCGGATTGAGGCCGTACGCCCCGCCGGTGCGGTGGGACCACTTGCCCGCGGGACAGCGTTAACGCTGCCGCGGCACGGTGCGGCTAAAACGGCACACCGATCGAGAGCTGCAACGTGCCGCCCGGATCGAGGGGTCGTGGGTTCAGGTTGTGCCCGTATTCGAGCCGCACCGGTCCGATCGGTGTGCGGTAGCGCACCCCCAGCCCGACCGAGTAGAGCTCCTCGGCGAACGGATAATCGGCGACCCGCGCCGCGCTGCCAAGGACGTCGCCAAACAGCACCACGGACCAGCGCGAGGTCAGCGCCTGTTCGAGCTCCACGTTCAGCTGCACATAACTCTTCGCGCCGATGAACTGTCCGTTGGCCGCCCGCGGGGCCGCACCGCCATCGTTGTATCCGCGGATTGAACCGTCGCCGCCGGGGAAGAAGCGCACGTTCACCGGCAGGTCCTTGTCGTCGCTCGCGCCCAAAGTCAGCACGACACCGTGCACGAGGCCCACATGGATCCAGCGCCCGCGCCCCCAGCCCGTGTGGTACGAACCGCCGAAGCGCAGTTGCTGGTAGTCGACATCGCCGCCCAGCCCGCGGCTGGCCCACTCGAGCTGCGCGAAAAGCCTGGTGCCGCGATGCGGCATGAGCGGGTTGTCGCGCCGGTCGCGCACGATGCCGAAGTTGACGCTCGAGGAATCGACCCGCTTGAGATCGGTCCGCCGGTTGGCCAGGTCGTTCTGGGTGATGCGGAACCGCTGCAGCGTGTACCCGGTCGTCAGTTGCGACCGCAACGCGCGCCACGGCCACTGGACCGAGACGTTGGCGCCGAATTCGTCGCGCGTGAAGGCGAGCTCCTCGCGATGCAGACCGAAGAGGCGCGCGCTGCCGTCAAGCGTGCTGCCGAACAGCTCCGGCACGGTGTAGGTGTAGCTGCCGCGCGAGCTCTTCATCGATTGCACGACCTGCAGGTTGTCGGTGTGCGCGCGCCCCCAGAGATTGAAGTGGCGCCACTCAATCCCGGCGCGCACCTGCTCGTACGACCCGTAGCCGGCGAGCAGGTTGACCTCCTGTCTCCGCCCCTCAACGACTTCGTACCGCACGTCGCGCATCTCCCCGGTGGCCGGCTCGCTCGTGTAACCAACCGTGCGAAACACCCCGAGCCGCGACAACCGCGACTGGCCGGTGTCGAAGGCGACGGGATTGAACAGGCCGCCGTCCTTCACCCGAATCAACCGGCGCAATGGCGCCTCTTTGGTGCGCACGTTGCCCGAGAAATGCACGGTGCCGAGGTGGACGAGCGGCCCCGGCGCGATCTCGACGGTCACCGCCACCCGCCCCTCGTCCACCGGCGCCTGCTCCGCTTTCAGTTGCACCTGCACATCCGGATAGCCGCGGCGAAAATACCATCGCCGGAGCGCTGTCGCCAGATCCTGACTCCAGAGCGCCGACCAGGGCTTTCCGACCCGGTCCTTCGTCCACTCCGCGGTGGGGGAAGGCGTGCCTGTGGGCACCGCGAAGGCCACCGCGGCCACGCGCCGCTGCGTACCTTCCTGCACCTCTACCTGCAGCCGCACGGCACCGGTGGCCCGATCGAGCTGAAGGTCGGTGGCCTGCACCGCCGCCGCGGCATAGCCTTGTTGGCGCAGCTCCTCGCGCAGGTTGCCGAGGCCGCGCGTGAGCCGCCCGGGCGAATAGGCGCGTTCGTTGGAGAGCGGGATCAACATCGATTCGCCGACAAAAAAGGACCGTGCCGCCGACTCGGGAAGCGCTGCCAGGCCGGTGAAAGTGATCTCTTCATACACAAAGCGCGGCCCCTTCTCGATCCGCAACCGGGCGCTCGTCGCGTCGAGCGGCCGCGGCAGGGGCGTGCTCATCTCCGCGTCGAGGGGGTGTTCCGTTTCCCGACCGTCGGCATGGCGCACCCGCACCGTGAGCTTCGGCTCGAGGTAGCCATCGTCGGTGAGTTGGGAGATCAGGATCAGCGCGGCGTCCTCGATCGTCCCGGCTTCGAGCGCGGCATCCACCTGCGAGCCGAGCAGCAGCTTCAACGAACGCTCGGCCCCGCGGTCGCCGAACCAGCCGAGTCCGTCCACTGCGAGTTGTGGCGCCTCGGCGCGGCCCTCGGCGCCCACCAGGCTCAGTCCGAGCAGCGCCGCAGCGCACCATCCGAAAAATCGGGACACACTATTTCGGCTCATCGGTTCCGCCCTCCGAGTAGATCCGCCATTTCAGGCCGACGTTGTAGTCGTCGAACTCGTCGTATTCGCCGACAAGCGACCACCGTCTCCCCAGCAGGTACTCGACCAGATAGGTCTCGCCTCCCTGTTGCGTGACTTGCTCGCCGGAGGTGATCGTCAGCCGGTCGGGATCGTCGCCTCCGAGGTCGCGGAAGAGCCCCCGCCCGAGGTAGGCCCCAAGCACCGTGAGGCGATTGCGATCCGTGTTGCCAGCGGCGGTGCCCGCGGCGTCGCTCGGCGCTTGGCCGGCCATCACGAGGAGCAGCACCTGCTCGGCCGTGAGCGCGGGGTTCGAGGAAAGTGTGATGATCGGCTGGTCCGCTGTACCGCGGCCCTCGAGTCGCAGGTCGTAGCCGTAACGGCGCGCGGTGGCGTTGAAGTTGAGCCGGGGATGGAAGGGGTCCGCCCGCGTCAAGCGCACCACCGCCAGTTGCACCTGAAACGCCGCGAAGGGGAAGAGGATCTTGCCGGAATCTAGGGCGACTTCGCCCACGGCGCGTGGTTCGCCGAGGGTGCCCTCGAGTTGGAAACGCGGGCTCGCGAAACCGGTGAGCACGGCGGTGTGCAAGCGTAGGCCCCGCGGTCCGCGCACCGCGATGTCGAGCCGCCAGTGGCGGAACGGCTCCGCCTCCACCGCAAAATACGGCGGAGCGCGCTCGGCGGCCCGCACGCCGGTCGGCAGGAGTTGTTTGAGTTCAGCAAGCACAAGGCTGTCATGGACATTCACGGTGCCCGTGATGCGTGTTTGCCCTTCGGTGTCCGTCGCGAGCGCGAGGTCGAGATCGGAGCGGAGGAGGAGGCCGGCCTTGCGCACCAGTGGCAGGTTCTTGCCCGCCAGCTTCAGATCGAGTTTCGGTGCGGCCGGGGTGGCGAGATCCGCGGAGCCGCTCAGGGCCACGGTCTCGCCGCCGAGTTGCGCGGAAAATGAGCGCACTTCGACCACGCGCCCCTTCAGCTCCAGCTCCACGGAGAGCGGCTGCAACACCCCGACCGACGGCACCGGTCGGGTAGCCGCCTCGGTGAGCTTGAGCGATCCGGAGAGCTGGAGCCCACGGGCGAGTTGGGCGGAGACTTGCAGCCGGCCTCGGGCGAGCGGAAATTGCGGCCGCCCTTCGGCCAGCGCGCGCAAATCGGCGCCGGGGATCTCGACCTGGCCCTCAACCTCGCTCCAGTCGAACGACGCCGGCGTGCGCAGGAGCCGCGCCCAGCGTTCCGCGTCCATCGGCCACTGCGCACTCGCCTGCAGCACCTGCCCCTCGACTGCGGCGGAAACCGATTCAACCACGATCGTGCCGCGATCTGCGTGAGCGCGTACGCGAAGGTTGTCCCAAGCAGGCACCCACTCCTTGCGTGCGGGATCGGCCATGGCGAGGCGCTGCACATCGAGCTCAAGCTGACCGCTCGGCGTGGCCGCCGTGCCGGATAGTTGGAGGCGCGCTCTCGGCTGAGCCATCGTGATGCCGAGCGGAGCCGCGATGGCCGCCCAGAGCGCGGACTCGGGCTCGGTTTCGGCCTCAAACTGCAACGTGCCCTCCGGATCGAGCTGGAGCCGCGGCGTGCGCCGGGCGGACCAACTCACCGGCACACGGCCGTGGGCCTGGGCGAGGACGCCGGTCTCGTCGCGCGCCTCCAGCCAAGTGATCTCGACGCCGGCGGCATCGCCACGGGCCGCGAGCGCGACGCGGGCGGGGCGCGGCTCAAGCGCCACCTGGGCATCGAGTTCGAGGGTGAAACCGAGACTGCCCTGCTCGGTGCGGCCTGCCGCCTGCACTGTCTTCACGGTCCAAGCGGGTCCGGTGGTCGCGATCCAGTCGCGGGCCCAGGAACTCTCGAAGTTCGTCGCCCCGACTTCGAAAGACAGCTCGCCGGCGACGCTTTCGGCGGTGAGCTCAACTTGCCCGCCCGGGCCCTCGAGGCGCAGAGCGGCGATCCGCCACTCCGGCGCCCACGCGATCGTCGCCGGCGCGACAAGTGCGAGCACGTCGGTACCATCCTGTTGCAGTTGGAATTCGCGTACCTGCGCCTCTCCGTCGGCCACCGCACCGGCGATTCGTAGTGAGGAAGCGCCCGCAGCGAGGGTGGCGGTGGCGTCGTCGAGAGTGGCGCCGCTCCCGCGCCACTCGATGGTGGCGTCGAGCGATTGCAGTGGCGGGTGGCGGACCTGCGTGAGCGTGGCGCTGCCTTCATGGAGCGGCGCGGTGAGCGGACCGGAGAGCGTTGCCGCGACTTCCGCGGTCCCCCAGCTCGCCCCTGCCGGCAACCAACGTTGAAACCAGGCAGGCGTGAACGTGCCCGTGAACGCGACCTCGGCCAGCGTGCGCTGCGCGAGATCGAGCGCCCCGCTCGCGGTGAAATGGCTCTCGGCGTCGAGCGCCACCTCGAGCTTCTCCAGCTTGAGGATCGGCCAGTGCAGCACGCCTTGGGCGGTGGCCTGCTGCAAATCGTAGCCGAAGAGGCGGGCCTGCGCGCAGGTGAGCTGAAACCGCTCACTGGATCCGCCGGCCGTGCTAGTCACCTCGACCGAACCCTCGACCACGCCGCTGGCGTCGAACCAGGTTTGTTTGGCCAGATCGACGCGCAGCGAGAGTTGCGCCGGAGGGGCCTGCAACGGGCCAGCGAAGCCGAACGTGACCGGCGCGCTGAGCTTCGCCTCGGCGAAGGGAGCATCCACGTCGAAGGCGGTAAGCGTGAGCGCCGAGCGATCGCCATGGGCCGCCAGACGCGCCTGCATCGGCGGGGAGTCCGATCCTTCGTTTGGCGCGGCGTGCGCCTCGGCGGTGAGCTCGAACTTCTCGGCGTGCCACACGAGTTTCCCGCCGCCGGTGAGCTGGGCGTACTGGACCTCCATGCCTGCCCGGGATGCCGGCACGCTCCACCTTTCGGCGATAATCTCGGCGTCCACCGGGATCCAGCCGTGCTCGGAGAAAAACGCCGCGAAGCGCAGCGGTTGCCCGTGCCAGCTCGCATCGCCGTGCACCTCCGCGCCCGCCCACGAAAGTTCCAATCGCGCCGCGTCAGCCGGCACACGAAGGCGGACCTCGATCGCGCCTCCCACCCCGCTCTGTGCGGCGAGCTCGAGGTCTCGGCCCGCGACGCGCAAGCCGCGCGCCGTGAGCGCGCCGCGTTGCCAATCGATCTCCGCGATGGTGACCGGCGCCAGCCCTGCGCTGTGAATCTCGCCCCGGCCCAACGCCGCCTGCGGCACCCAGCGCGTTAGTGCCCCGAGCATCCGGTTCACGCTGGCGTGGAGCGCCGCCATGCTGGCAGGCGCCACGGCGTCTTCTGCCTGCGGCGGAGGGGGTCCGGAGAGGTCTAGTCTCCAGTCATGGACCGAAATCGCGGTATCGGCGCCGCGGCCGGCGCGCCAAGCCCAGAGGAGCGGCGTGTCGACCTCGACGCTCGCGGCGGTCGCCACCACCCCAGGATCCTCTCGCCGCACAGCATGCAACCGGAAGCGGCCGTAGCCGACCCGTTCATAACGTTCGAACGTCACGCCCTGCGTACGCCCGAGCGGGTGCAACGCGAGTCCCAACCACCAAGGCAGCAGCGCCACCGCCAAGGCACCGGCGGCAAACAGGCCGAGGAGGATTCTGAGGCCGCGACGCATGCTCAATAGATCGTTCCGGAGCGCTTTGGTTCAGGAAAAAACCGGACCCCACCGGGTCGCCACGCCGGGATGGCGAAGCTCGAACAGTGAACCGGCCCATCACTACCGCTTCCCCGTGGCCTCCGCGAGCGCGGTCTCGGTAGGTCTTGCCCCCATCACGTGCGGATGGCGACAGGCACGATCGCGCGCGCCACGATCAAGACTCCGCTGCGGCAAGCACGGCGAGTGCCTGCGCCACCACCACCGGTGGTGCGCTCACCAGCGGGCACAATGACAAAGCTTCCCCCTTGTCCCAAAAAAAACGGGCCTGTTCGTTGAGGCACGACTTCAAATCGGAGGGGGCCGCAATCCGCCGTTCGATCGCACGCGCACGGGCCACGGCCAGCGCCGCCTCCTGCGCCGGGGCCAATGCCTCCTCGCCCAGGTCGGCGCCCAGCAGCGCCTGCGCGGCCTTCAAGCGCCGCGCGGCAAGCGCCCGTTGGGCGACGAGCTCAGCCTTCTCCGATTCCGTCAGCCCGGGCTTCGCCGGCTCGGTGGTCGGGTGAAGTTGCCGGATTGCCGCCGTATTCACAGTAATCAGCCCGGCTTCGGCCAGCGCCGCGAGCGCGGCCTCGGTGGCACGATCAAGCACCAACAGGCGCGGGGCTTCGCCGGAAACATTCTTCCACGTGTCGGCCTGCGTGGCCGCCAAACGCGGACGCCACAACTCGGCCTCGCGCTCCACCACCGCCACGAGGACCGCCGCACCTTCCGGACCGGCCGGATAACGCTCCTCGCACCGCACCAACTGCGGGCCCATCTCGCTCGCAAGACGCCGCACGAACTCCGCGGCCGGATCCGCCGGCGCGGCGGGCTCCGGCGGCACCGCCGACACCGAGCCGGCGAGCACCACCTGCTCAAGCCGCGCAATCAGCGCCTGCCGGCCGCTGCGCAGGCGCACCTGCGAGAGGTCGCCGATGCGGTCGAGCACGCCGTCGGCCAGGCCGCGTTTGTCGGCGAGCGTGGCGAGCATGCGGTGCTCGATGGTGTCGGCCGAGACAAGGTTGATCACCGTCACGGCGCGGGTCTGGTGCTTGCGCCAGGCGCGCGCGATGCGTTGCTCCAGCTTGGCGGGATTCCAGGGTAGGTCGCAGTTTACCACAACCGAGGCGTTCTGGAGGTTGAGCCCCACGCCGCCGGAATCTGTGCTCAAGAACACGCGACACTCCGGGTCCTGCTTGAAGCGGTTGATCTCCACGCGGCGGCGCTGCTGCGGCACGGAGCCGGTATGCCATGCGTGGCCGATCCCGAGCTTGCCGCACAGCTCGCGCACGAGTTCGAGCATCCGCTCCCACTCGGAGAACACGATCACCTTCACGCCGGCGGCGTCGCGGCACTGCGCGAGGATCGCCTCCAGCTCCGCGAGCTTCGGGCACGTGCGCTCGTGATCGTCGAGGATGTAGTTGGTGTCGCAGACCATGCGCAGCATCGCCAGCTCGCGCATCAGCCGGTCGAGTTCGGCGGGGAGCAGCGGGCGCCGCTGGGCCTTGGCGGCGAGCTTCGCGACAGCGTCCTCGTGGTCGGCGTAGGTCTCGCGCTGCGCGGGCGAGAGCGGCACGAGCCGGACCTCGTCGGTGCGCGCGGGGAGTTCGGTCTCCACCTCCGCCTTGCGGCGGCGCAGCATGACCGGCCGCAGGCGCTCGTGGAGTTCGGCGAGATTCTGGTAGCCGGCGGGCCGGCCCTTCTCGTCGAAGGTGTAGTACTCGCGGTTGAAGCGGAAGAGCGGCCCGAAGACCTGCGGATCGAGGAAGTCGACGATCGAGTAGACCTCGTCGATCCGGTTCTCCAGCGGTGTGCCGGTGAGCACAAACGCATAGCGGCTGCGCAGGCGCTTCACGGCCTGCGCGGTCTTGGTCGACCAGTTCTTGATGCGCTGCGCCTCGTCGAGCACGACGATGTCGGGCCGGAGGCGCTCGTTGAGGTCGAGCGAGTCGGCCACGATCTGCTCGTAGTTGCAGAGCGTGAAGAACGGCGCCGCCTCGGCGGCGTACGCCGCGAGCCGCGGCAGCCGGCCGCCGTACACGATCTGGAGCGAGAGCGCGGTGAAACGTTTGATCTGCTCCTCCCACTCGGTCTTGAGGGAAGCTGGCGTCACCACCAACACGCGACGAGCTCGGCCGAGCCGGTGCAGCAACGCACAGGCGGCGATCGCCTGGATCGTCTTGCCCAGCCCCATCTCGTCGGCCAGCAGCGCGCGGCCGGTGAACGCGAGGTGCAGCATGCCCTCGCGCTGGTACGGGAAGAGCGGCACAAGCGTCTCGTGCGCCGGCCACTCGCCGGACTGCACCTTGGTCTCGTATTCGCGCCGCAGCGCGACGCGTTCGGTCGCCCGCGCGCGGGCCTCGAGCCAGGGACCGCATTCCAGCGCGAGGCGCACCCGCGTGTGCGGCTGGCGCTGCAGGAGGCCGGCGAGCATCTCGGGCGGGCAACCGACGAGCCGGCCTGCATCGTCAAACAACCGGGCCAGCGTCGGCGGCAAGCGCTCGGCGTTGCGCTCGACCTGGAGCGTGGCGCCGTCGGCCGAGGGCACGAGATCGACCAGCGGCGAGCCGGTGCGCACGGCCTCGCGCCAGGCGAGTTTGCGGCAGCGCTGCGTCCACGCGAGGACGGCCTCGACGTGTTTGCACGTGCCCAGACCGTTGATGCGGAAGTCGACGCACTCGCACGCCGCGACCGGCTGCTCACCCAGCTCACGCAATTCGACCGCGTAGGTACGCCCGCTGCCCGAGCCGACCTCGTAACGACAGAACAGATGCCCGCAGTCCTCCGCCTGCCACACCCGCATCGGCGACTCCTGTGCGCGCAGTTTGCGGCGCAGCCGTTCGTCCTCGTCCGTCGTCCGCCAGTCGTGCACCGGCGGGAGCGACGGCTCGGCGTTCGTGGGGACAGTGGCGGAGCGGTCGCGGGGAGTCTTTTTCATGGCGAGAAAGTGAACGGGTAGAACCCGAACGAAAGCACCCTGCCACCAAGCGGCGAGGCCAATCCGGCGGGCTCCGGCGCCCGCTATCCGACCTGACCGCGATAGCCGAAGGAGGTGATGAAAGCGACAAAGGCGCTGCGGACAACGAAGCGTTCTGGAACGAGCTCGCGGTCTCCTTCGCCGCCGTGATCCGCACGATTCGGCGCGATGCAAAGAAGCGGGGCATCGATCTCGACTCGCCCGAACTGCAGGCCGAGACCGAGCGCGCCGACGAGAAACGCCGCCGCGCCGCCGCCCGTTCCGGCTCGGCACTGTTCAAGGCGGCGTCGGCGTACCGGAAAGCCGGCGACCAGCTCCTGGCTCTGCTGCCCGGAGCGCTCGCCGACACCGAACAGGCGCTCGCCACCGAGAGCCGCCTCGGCGTCGGCCAGCCGGGCGCCACCGCCGCCGCGATCCGCGACACGCTCGATGTCGTTCGGTGGTATTTGTTCTTTATCGAGGTGAAGCTCCGCCGCGCCGTGCAGGGCGCCGTCGACGAGCGCCCGCGGCACCTCGAGGATCTCCCGCGTGACAGCGACGGCTCGGCCAAGATCGCGCTGATCGCCATCGACCGCTCGATCGCCGCGTGGGCGCGCCTGCGCGAGCACTTCGCCGCCGAGCACGCCGACGCCATCCTCGATCTGCTGGTCCAGCTCGAGCGCCTCCGCCGCGCCGCCGAAGCGAAATTTCCCGCCGCCCGGGAGTTCAAGCGGCCGGGGCTCGATTGTGGAGCCGGAGGCTGCGGTAGTAACTGACGCCAAGGTGGGTGAGCTTCATGGCTGGGGTGATTCAAGGCAGTTCATCCGACAGTCCCAGCCGGCCGAAAGCCGCGACGTATTGAAAGCCTCGGTTTGCGGTGCAAAGGTCCGAGCCGCCCCGTCTCGCTTCACTTGCTCAGATCCACCGCCTCCAGGATCGCTGACGCGACGTAGGTCTTGCCCCAGTTGCCGCGGGTGATCTGGCGCAGATAGCCGGAGGCGACGAGCTGCTTGATCACCTTCGTCGCCGTCGGCTGCGTGACGGCGAGCGCCCGCGCGGCGGAGGCGATGGTCACGTAGGGATTGCTCAACAACGCATCGGCCAACCCGGCAGCGTTGGGCGACTTGATCGCGTGCCGGTATTCTTCGCGAAGCGCGAGGAGTTTGCGGGAGCGGGCGATGGCGTCGCGTGCCGTTTCCTCCACTCCAGCGAAGAAGTAGCGCAGCCACGCGGCGTAATCGCCATGCGTGCGGATGCGTTGCAGGAGGTCGTAGTAGTCGGAGCGGTGGCGCTCGATGAAGTCGGAGAGGTAGAGCAACGGCTGCGAGAGTCGCCCTCGCTCGATCAGGAAAAGCGTGATCATCAGGCGGCCGACGCGGCCGTTGCCGTCGAGGAACGGGTGGATCGCCTCGAAGTGCTCGTGCATGATCGCGCACTGCACGAGGTCGGGCAGCGTGTCGCGAACATGCAGGTATTGCTCCCAGGCGCCGAGCACTTCGGGAAGTTCCTCGACCGGCGGCGGCACATAGGCAGCGGTGGTCGGCGTGCTGCCGGCCGGCCCGATCCAATTCTGGGTGCGACGGAACTCCCCGGGCGTGGCGTGTTTGCCGCGCACTCCCTGCATGAGCTTTTCGTGGATCTCGCGAACCAGGCGCGTTGAGAGCGGCAATTCACCGAGCCGGGCAATGCCGTGCTCGAGCGCCACAACATAGTTGCGAACCTCCTGCACATCGGGGATCGCACTCTGGCTCGGGTCAGGAGTGCCAGCCTCGTCGAGCAAGACATCGGAGATCGAGGCTCGGGTGCCTTCAATGCGCGACGAGAGCACGGCCTCGCGCCGCACCAACGGTGCGATCAGCAGATGCGGATTGGGCAATTGGCAGCCCAGTCCGGAGAGTTCGCCCAGCGCTGCATCTGCTCGCGACAGCGCGAGCCCGAGCGCGCGATCCAAAGGCACGTCAATCGGCGGCGGCGCGGGAACGAACGCGAAGTACCCCGTCGGATGGCTGACCACTCGACCCGTGGACTGCGTCTTGAAGTCGTCAGGGCTCATTTGAGGCGATCCGAGCTAACTGCAGTTCCTTTAAATAGTCCATGTCGCTTTTAAAGAAAAGTGTCGTTTCTTTAAAAGGCAGCTAAGGCTTTTAAAACGCTGCGCCAAGCAACTGTCACCCATCCGCGAATTATTCCGTTGGAAATCAATCAGATAGCAATACTCCGGTCCGCCGACCGAATCTGCCAGCCCGGCGACAACCTTGCGCCGTTCTGCGCGAACGGCGCCATCCAACGGTAGGACGGCTCGTTCTGCTGTTCAGCAGAATCTTTGAGAGAGCCGTCCCTACCTGTTCGGCACGAAATGGTCCGCCATTTCGGCTAAGGAATCCGGAGCGGACGGCGGCGGAGCGCCGTCCCTACCTTCCTCAGGCGTTGTCGACCTTCTCGGCGAGCAGCGCGAAGAGCTCGGCCTCGGTGATGCGGGTCTGCTGCATCGTGTCGCGGTCGCGGAGCGTGAACGTGTCGCCCGGCTTCTCGATCGTGTCGAAGTCGATCGTGACGCACCACGGCGTGCCCGCTTCGTCCTGACGGCGGTAGCGTTTGCCGATCGCGCCGCCGTCGTCGTAGGCGACGTTGTAGCGGCGCTTGAGCTTCGTGTAGAGGGCCTTGGCGCGGCCGGTGAGCTGCTCCTTGTTCTTGAGCAGCGGGAGCACGGCGACCTTGAACGGCGCGAGGCGCGGGTGCAGACGGAGCACGGTGCGCTTCTCCACGTTGCCCTTGTCGTCCTTCACGTCCTCCTCGGCGTAGGCGGCGCAGAGCACCGCCAACAGGATACGGTCGACGCCGACCGCCGGCTCGATCACGTGCGGCACGACCTTGGCCTTCGTGGCCTCGTCGAACCAGATCTGCGGCACGCCCGAGAACTTCTGGTGCTGCTGCAGATCGTAGTCGGAGCGGGCGGCGATGCCCCAGAGCTCCTGCACGCCGAACGGGTACTTGAACATGATGTCCACCGTGCGGCGGCTGTAGAACGCGAGCTTCTCCTTCGGATGCTCGTGCAGCGAGAGATGGCTCTCGGGCAGACCGATGGACTTCAGCCAGTCCTGACACCACGTCAGCCACGACTCGTGGCAGGCGAGCCAGTCGGCGTCGGGCATGATGAAATACTCCATCTCCATCTGCTCGAACTCGCGGGAGCGGAAGATGAAGTTGCGCGGCGTGATCTCGTTGCGGAACGACTTGCCGATTTGCGCGATGCCGAAGGGCAGCTTCACGCGCGTGGTGTCGATCACGTTCTTGAAATCCACGAACATGCCCTGCGCCGTCTCGGGCCGCAGGTAGGCGACGGCGGACGAGTCGCGCATCGGGCCGACATGCGTCTCAAACATCATGTTGAACGCGCGCGGCGGCGTGAGGCTGCCCGGCTCGCCGGTGGCCGGCGACGGGATGAGCGGGATCTGTTCGGGCGTCGCCTCGGTGAACTCCTTCACCGCGACCGGCGCGAGCGCTCCCTGCACGGCCTTCTTGCGCTTCAACGCTTCGGCCTTCTCCTGCAACTCGTCGGCCGTGCGCTCGCTCTCAAGCGCGGACACGTAGCCGATGATGGCGCCGTCGACGACGACGGCGGCAAAGAACAGCTGATCGGCGCGGTAGCGCTGCTTGGAAGTTTTGCAGTCGACGAGCGGGTCGGTGAAGCCGGCGACGTGGCCCGAGGCCTCCCAGACTTTCGGATGCATGATGATCGACGACTCGAGGCCGACGACGTCGTCGCGGCGGTGGACCATGTCCTGCCACCAGGCGTTGCGGATGTTGCGCTTCAGCTCGGCGCCGAGCGGTCCGTAGTCGAAGAAACCGTTCAGGCCGCCGTAGATTTCCGAGGAGGCGTAGATGATGCCGCGCCGCTTGCACAGCGACACGAGGGTTTCCATGAGGTTGTCGGAGGAGGACGGCGTGGCCATAGGAGCGCGAGAGTTAGGGGCGCGCTCCGCCGGCGGTCAATGGCGAGGTTGGGGGGAGCCACGTTCCCGCCGCATGTTCTCAGCCCACCCGCGCTGCGTCGCTTCCTTCGCTCCAGCCGGCGCCGCCGCAAAATTTGTGGTTGGCCTCGCCGGCGTGGACCGGAAACGTACCGGCCGCATGCCGAGGCCGCCACACTGCACGCATCAATGCGCGTCCTTCAATCGGACCGACCGCTCGGCCTGCCGCGCGAGCACCACCGTTCGCGCGCCGCATCGACAGGAGACGCACCTGTGAGGATCAACAAATTCCTCGCCGCCTGCGGGCTGGGCTCGCGCCGCGCCGTCGAAGAGCTGGTGCTCGCCGGCCGGGTCACTGTCGCCGGCGTGCGGGTTGAAAGCCTCGCCCAGCAGGTGACCGACGATTCCGAGGTCGAGGTCGATGGCCGCCGCGTCTTTTCCGCCGCCGACGGTCGCGTCGTGCTCCTCCACAAGCCGGTCAACGTCATGACCACCCGCTCCGACCCCGAGGGCCGCGCCACCATCTACGATCTCGTGCCCGAATCGCTGCGACGCCTCGCCTACGCCGGCCGGCTCGACTTCGCCTCGCGCGGTCTCGTCGTGCTCACCGACGACGGCGAACTGCTCTTCCGCCTCACCCATCCGCGCTGGGACCACCCCAAGCGCTACCGGGTCGAGCTCGACGCCCCGCTCTCGGCCCAGGATCTCACCCGTGTTCGCGAAGGTCGCATCGAGCTGCCGGAAGAACTGCCGCTCAAACCCGTGGCGGCCGCCCAACACGGTCGCACCGTTGAGCTCGAACTGCGCGAGGGCCGCAATCGTCAGATTCGTCGGATGATGGCCGAGCTCGGCCGTGAGGTGCGGGATCTCTGCCGTGTGAGCGTGGGCTGCTGGACCCTCGATGGCCTCGCCCCCGGCCAATGGCGCGAGCTCGCCCCCGCCGAGGTCGCCCCCATGCGCCGCGCCCTCGACCTGCCGCCCGCCGGTTCCGCCCCAGCGGCACCGCCCCCGCGACCCGACTGCCGGCCCGGGCGGTGACGTTGTCCGCCCTCCCGATACGCACCGCCCCCCTCGCCCAGGCCGCGCATCGCTTTCCCCGCTTGCGACACCGGGGCAGCCGCCGCAAACCCATCCCCCGATGTCCACCTCCGTTCCGCTCACCGCCAGCCAGCGCGCCGATCTGCATGCCGCGCTGCGCCACTTCGGCGAGCGCGACCGGCAACGCGGCATGCAGTACCTCCGCCAGCACCGCGTGCTTCATCTCGGCCCTGGCGGCGGCCCGGACGAAGAGGCCGCCTTCGCCGCCGAGGTCCAAGGTTCCGTCCTCTACGAGGTGCAGTGGGTCTACCATGGACCAGACGAGTGGGTGAACACCTGCACGTGCCCGCTCGGCGGCGACTGCAAGCACGCCTACGCCGCCGCGATGGCCGCACTCGGCACCGCGCCCGGCACGATCGCCAGCCCCGGCGCCCACATCATCGAAGCCGTACCCGCCCGCGCCTCGGCGGCCGCCCCGGCCGACGAGCAATCCCTGGTGGATCTCCTCGCGCAACGCCACGGGCGCGCGCTTGAGAAGAAGGAGCGCAACTTCGTCCGCGAACTCGCCCAGCTCTTCAACCGCAACCGCCAGCGCTGCGCCATCTATGAGGACGATTTCGCCCGCCTCGGGCTGGCCGATCCCAGCCGTTACTACCGCAGCCACCAGCCTGTCCTCTCCGACTGGTGGGACGCCGCCTCTGCCCCCGCGTCGCTCCTTGAGTTCTGGCAATACCTCGCACTTTTCGCCGAGCGTTTCGACCGCGCCCTTCCGCCGCTCATGCGCCCCGTCACCGATGTCGGGCGGGCCCGCGAACACATCGTCGCCCGCGAACGCCGCGCCTCCATCGAGCACTGGACGAAGCTCTTCGCCTCGGTCCACGCCGCGACCGCGCCCGAGGCGCCCGCCGCCGCGCTGCCGCGCGAGATCCGCCTGCGCCTGACGACGCCAAAGCTGACGTGGGAGTTTCGTGACAACGCGGCCGAGCCCTGGCGCCCGGCCAAGGGCGCCCAGGCCCGCGAGTGGTTCTCCACCCTCGCCGCCAGCCCCGGCGGCGCCGACCCCGCCACGCTCGCGCTCCTGCAGGAGGTCCAGCTCGCCCGCACCCGCCAGCACTACTTCACCAACACCGAGCCGCAGACGCTGCGCCTCGACGAGCCGCGCACACTCGACCTCATCCGCTGGCTGCTCCTCGCGCCGACGTTGCGCCATTTGATCGTCGCCGAGTCCGGCGAGATCTTTCCGGAGAAACGCGTGCCGCTGCGCTGGCTTGGCCGCCCGCTCCCCGACCGGCCCGACGACATCGTCTTCGACCTCATCGAACCCGACGGCACCCCCGCACCCGCGGAGATGCTCCGCCTGCCGGGCACCCCCGAGCTCGCGCTTTCCCGCCTCACCGTCTTCGAGCTGCCGCCGCCGCTGCCCGGCCACCAACCCCGGTCCGTTCTCGTGCCGCGCGAGGCCTTGCTCACCCCGGCCGCCGCCAAACGCCTGCGCCGCGACGGCGTGCGGGTCGAGGGGGTCGAGTTGCCCGAGGTCGCGGTCGTCGTGCTGCGGCCGCGTTTCGTCTGCTCGCTCATCGAGGGCAGCGACTTCCGCGGCGCCGCCTACTCGGAGATGCTGCACGTCGAGCTGCACGCTTTCTCGCCCGATGGCGCGCTCATCCAGCGCCGCCGCAGCGACGGACGCTGGGACAAGCTGCGCGACACCGCGACCGCCGGCCCCGTCCGGGAGATCGAATACGAACGGGCCGAGGCCGCGGTGCCGCTGCTCACCGAACTCGACCTCGGCCACGACTACGCGAGTTTCGTTTGGCGGCGCCCCGCCGGCGCCCGGAGCTTCCCCGAGCTGTTCGGCGAGTGGGCCGAGCGCTGCCGCACCCTGGGCATCGAGCTCGAGTGCAGCCCGGAGCTCGCCGGCCTCGTCCGCGCGCCGGATCGCGCGCGCGTCGATGTGTCGGTGAAGTCCGGCGACGAGAGCTCCGGCATCGACTGGTTCGACCTCGAGATCGCCGTGCGCGCCGAGGACACCACGCTCACGGAGGCCGAGCTGAAGCTTCTCCTCAAGGCCAAGGGCCGCTTCGTCCGCCTCCCCGGCAAGGGCTGGCGCCGCCTCGAGGTCGAGCTCTCGCCCGACGAGATCGCCAAGCTCGCCGAACTCGGGCTGGATGCCGGCGCTCTCGAAGGCGGCTCCGAGAAACAACGTTTCCACGCGCTCCAGCTCGCCGACGAACGCATCGCCGGCCTCCTGCCCGCGCAACACGCCGCCCGCGCCCGCGAGCGCGCCGCCCAGCTCACCACCATCGCCGAGCCGCCCGTGCCCACCGGCCTCGTCGCCGAGCTGCGCCCGTATCAGAAAGAAGGATTTCACTTTCTCGCCCACCTCTCCGCCAACGGCCTCGGCGGCGTGCTCGCCGACGACATGGGCCTCGGCAAGACCGTGCAGGCCCTCGCGTGGCTGCTGCACCTGGCCGCACAGCGCGCCGCGGTCGAAGGCAAGAAAGCCAAGCCGCTGCGCGCGCTCGTCGTCTGCCCGAAGAGCGTGGTGCCGAACTGGTCGCTCGAGACCAGACGCTTCGCGCCCTCGCTCACCGCCGCGCCGTTCGCCGACGGCACCGTGCCCGCCGCGGCCAACCTCGTCGTCGCCAACTACGCCCAACTCCGCCGCGCCGCAAAGGCACTCGGCGCCGAGAAGTGGGACGCCGTGATCCTCGACGAGGGCCAGAACATCAAGAACCCGCAGTCGCAGACGGCCCGCGTCGCTCGCGACCTGCGCGCCGCGCACCGTATCGTCCTTACTGGCACACCGATCGAGAACCGCACGCTCGACCTCTGGAGCCTGTTCGCCTTCGCGATGCCCGGGTTGCTCGGCACGCAATCGTCGTTCAAGCGCGCCTTCAACGACCGCGAGGATCCCGCCGCCGCCCGCGCCCGCCTCGCGCGCCGCGTGAAACATTTCATGCTCCGCCGCACGAAGGGCCAGGTCGCCACCGACCTCCCGCCGCGCACCGAGGAGGACCTCGCCGTCGAACTCGATGGTCCCCAACGCCGCCTCTACGACGCCGAGCTGAAGCGCACCCGCGCGATGCTCCTCGGCGTGAAGAGCGACCGCGAGTTCGACCAGCAACGCTTCAACATCCTCCAATCGCTCCTGCGCCTGCGCCAGATCTGCTGCGACCCGCGCCTGATCGGCTTCGAGGACGGCAAGGCCAAGCGCGCCAGCGCGAAGAAGAAGACCGCCGCGGCGAAGGTCGCGGCGAAGACCTCCGTTACCGCGCCCGATGACGACGACGTGAAGTCACCGCGATCCGGCGACACCGGCTCCGCCAAGCTCGAGGCGTTGCTCGACACGCTCGAGCCGCTCGTCGAGGAAGGGCACCGGGTCCTGGTGTTCTCGCAGTTTGTCACGATGCTCGAGCTGATCGCCGAGGAGCTCACGGCCCGCGGCATCCGGCACCTCATGCTCACCGGTCAGACGGAGAACCGGCAGGAGCTGGTCGAGCGTTTCCAGTCCGAGCAGGGCGAGCCTGTTTTCCTTCTCTCGCTCAAGGCCGCCGGCTCTGGCCTCAACCTCACCGCCGCCAGCTACGTCGTGCTGTACGATCCGTGGTGGAATCCGGCCGTCGAGGCCCAGGCGATCGACCGCACGCACCGCATCGGGCAGACCGAGCACGTGATCGCCTACCGCCTGCTCGCGCGCGGCACGATCGAGGAGAAGATTCGCAAGCTCCAGCAGGCGAAGGCCGAGCTCGCGCGCAGCATCGTGCAGGAGGAGAACCTTGCCACCGTGCTCAGCCTCTCCGACTTGCGCTTTGTCCTCAGCGAAGACCCGGCGGAGTGAGCGAGTGGCGAGCGGTGTTGGGCGCCAGCCCGGCTCTGCCGGTTTCGTTTGGCGCGTTGCATGGCGGGGGCTTTCCGCACAGCGCAATCAGGCGGTTCACGCGCCGCCGGTGGTCTTCATCTCGCGCAGGAAGTCGTCGGCTTCCTGGATCGAACGCTCCATGTCCGCGATCAGGCGAGAGATGTCGCCTTGGAGCTGGGCGTTGGTGGTGCCGAGGCGGGCGACGACCTGAGCGTTGAGGTTGTGCTTCAGGAAGAGCACCTGGTCCTTGAACTTGGCGAGCACCGGGTCCATCCGCGCGGCGGCCTGCTTCATCACGACGATCAGCGACTGGTAACGCCGTTGCGTGGCGGCGAGTTCCTGTTCGCTCAGTCGCCGGAGTTCCGGATCGGAGTATTGCCGCAGCTCGCTTTTCCATTCCGTGAACAACGCGCGGGCGACCGCCTCGACCGCGTCGATCTGCTCGCGCACGGCCGTGGCGCGGGTCTCGCTGCGCTCGTAGGCGGACGACAGTTTTTCGTACTTCTCCTGCAAGGCGCCGCCGCCCGTGCCGGTGAGCGCGATGAACTGCTCGAGCGCGCTCTTGAACTGCTCCCGCGCCTCGCCCTGCGCCTCGCGTGCGTCGCTCACCCGGGCCACGAGGATGTCACGTTTGTGGATGCCGAATTTTTCCTTCACCGCGTACTCGACGGTTTGGCAGCCGCCGAGCCCGAGGATTGCGAACGAGAGGGCGAGGAGGCAGAGCACGCGTTTCATGGCTGTACGGTGGCGCGTGTGACCGCCGATGTCGATGTTCGGCCCGGGCAGGGCGGCTCCAACGGCGCGGCGGAATGAAGTCGCCGGCAACCGCGTCGGAGTTGCGCGCGGCGTTTTTTCCCAGGCGGACAGGCTGGCACACGGGAGCCGCGACAGGTCGGCGGAAGTTGGTTGGGCACCAACGACAAGCGCTTGCGCCGCCGCCGGCACCACGCCTGCAACCTTGGTTGCCGTTCCACAACCGCTTTCGCCAACGCGAAGCGTGAAACCCGAAACCCAGAATCAGAAAGGCAACGCCATGAAGATCGTTCGCTATCACCAACCCGCCGCCGCCGCCCTCGCTCCGCTCTACGGACTCGCCGGACGCAATCCGGTGGTCGCGTTCGAGCGCGAGTTCGACCGGCTCTTCAGCAACGCCATCGGCGAGATGTTCACGCTCGCACCCGAGCTGGCCGCGAACAACGCCGGCCGCTTCGCCGTGGATCTCTTCGAGGACAAGGACAACACCTACGTGCGCGCCGAGCTCCCGGGCGTCGATCGCAAGGACATCAACGTCGAGGTCGTCGACGATTATCTCACCATCTCCGGCGCGCGGAAAACCTTCGGCACCGACGGCAAGACGAGCGAGGCCGTGGAGTTCTCCCGCTCGATCACGATCCCGGAGGCCGTGCAGGCCGACAAGATCGCCGCGGCCTATGAAAACGGCGTGCTCACCGTCACGCTGCCGAAACGCGAGGAGGCCAAGCCCCGCAAGGTCAGCGTCGAGGTGAAGTGAATGCCTCGCCCGGCCCGAAACCCGAAACTCGAAACCCTTCTCCAAGAGGAACCAATCATGTCACTCATCAGCACTCTGCTCCCGTCCACCCGTCGCAACGAAGCCGCGACCGACACGGCCCCCCTCACCCCGGCCGCCTCGCCACGCTACGAGATCAAGGAAAACCCCGACGCCTTTGGCCTTGAGGTTTGGCTACCCGGCGTGGCCAAGGACGGGCTCGAGCTCACCCTGCATGAGGGCGAGCTGACCATCGTCGGCCGTCGCGCGTGGAAGAAACCCGAGACATGGACCCAGCTCTACCGCGAGACGCCGCTGGCCGACTTCCGCCTCACGCTGGCGCACGACAACACCTTCGACGCCGCCAAGGTCCACGCCGAGCTGCGCGATGGCGTCCTACGTGTGACACTGCCAAAGGCCGAGGCGCTCAAGCCGCGCAAGATCACCGTCGCGTGAGCAGCGGGCAAGTGGTTGGCGCGGCCGACCCTCGCTCCTTCCCCTGACGTTCCGCCCACCTTGCAGCAGTGGAATAGGTTGGGGTCACCCCGCCGGGCGAGTGTTTCGCCCGGCGGGTTTTTTCGTGGGGTCGGGCCCACGCTTCGCGGTTCCCGCAAGGCGCGCAGCGCCCGCGAGCACGCCGCCTACCCGGCTCCACTCCTGCTCGCGGTTGACAGCACCCGCGGCAGTTGTGTCATCGCCGGACGATGAAAGCGTGCCGCCTCCTCTGCTTCTTCCTTCTCTGTGTGCTCGGGCCGGTGTTGCTGGGCGCGGAGGCCGACGCCGGCGCGAGCGCGGCGTCACCGGCCGCCAACGACGCAAAGGTGGCCACCGAGGCCGCCGCGGCCGTGGCCAGCGGCAAGGCCGCGGTGCCGAAGGCCCCGGATTTTCTCGAGCACCTCGTCGATGTGGTGCTGGAGCTCTTCGATGTGAGGAACAGCGGCAACACACCGACGCACTACATCATCGCGGCATTGTTTCTCGTCGGCGCGTTTCTGCTCCGCCGGGTGGTCACCACGATCATTTTCGCCCTGTTGCGGCGGTGGACGGCCCAAACCCGGACGACTCTCGACGACAAGCTCCTGCCCGCGCTGGAGGCGCCGGTGGCCACCCTCATCACGGTGGCCGGGGCGGTGGCCGCGCTGCGCGTGCTGAAGCTCACGGAGACCAGCGATTCGGTGGTCGGCTACGCGACGACGGTCGCGTTCTCGCTCGCGTTCTTCTGGCTGTTGTTGCGCGCGTTGAATGCGCTGCTCGACCACGCCCAGGAGTTGGCGGTGCACCGCCAGATGGGGATCGCGGCGTTCATGCCGTGGATCAAGCGCTCGCTGGTGGTCGTCTTCGTGGCGTTCGGCGTGTTGATGATCGCGCAGAGCCTCGGCGCCGATGTGAAGGCCTTCCTCGCCGGCCTCGGTCTCGGCGGTCTGGCCTTCGCCCTCGCGGCGCAGGACACCATTGCCAACCTCTTCGGCTCGGTGGTCGTCGCCATCGACCAACCGTTCAAGATCGGGGAGGTCATCAAGATCGGCGCCGAGATCGGC
>JAHFTC010000003.1 GCA_023269585.1 Opitutaceae bacterium | reverse complement strand
TGCGCCACGAACTCGCCGCGCTCGAGCGCGCACATCCGGCGGCGGCCGCCACGGTCGCGGCCCTGCCCGCCCTCGGTTACGACCACACCGACGGTTTCGCTCGCGTGGCGCATCACGCCCCGATGCGCGGGCTGGTCAAGAGCTACACCGAGGCAGAGCTGCGCGCGTGGTATGCCGGCATCGCGGACCGGACCGGCCGCGCCGACTTCCCGGTTGTGATCGAACCCAAGGTCGACGGCGTCGCCTTCAGCGCCACCTACGAGCGCGGCGCACTCGTGCGCGTGCTCACCCGGGGCGACGGCGCCCGCGGCGACGATATCACCGCGACCGCCCGCCGAATCCCCACGCTTCCGTCGCACCTCGCGCCGACCGACGCCGCCGGAAGGGCGAACCCGCTGCCGGAAGCGATTGAACTGCGTGGCGAGATCTACGTCGGACGGGCGCCGTTCGCGCGGCTCAACCGCGAGCGCGAGGCCGCGGGCGAAGCGCCATTCGCCCACCCGCGTAACCGCGCCGCCGGCACGCTCAAGCAGCTCGCACCGGACGAGACGGAGCTGCGCGCACTCACGGTCGTCTTCTACCACTGGGGCGCGTGCGAGCCGGCAACCATCGGACCGACGTCGCAGCGGAATTTCCACGAGCAGGCGCGGCGCTGGGGGCTGCCCGTGATCGATCCGGTGCGGTTTGCCAAGGACGCCGGTGAGCTCTGGCAGGCCGTGCAGACGCTCGGGCGCGAACGGGGAAAACTGGCGTACCCAATCGACGGAGCCGTGGCGAAGGTCGACGCCGTGGCGTTGCGCGAGCAGGTGGGCGAAGCCGACGCGGCACCGCGCTGGGCGCTGGCGTACAAGTTCGCGGCCGAACGCGCGACGACCCGGTTGCGCGCCATCACGATCCAGGTCGGCCGCACCGGTCGGCTTACGCCCGTGGCGGAGCTGGACCCGATTGCCCTCGCCGGCAGCACGATAGCCCGCGCCTCGCTGCATAATCCCGCCGCCCTCGCGCGGCTCGATGCGCGGATCGGCGACCGCGTGGTGCTCGAGCGATCCGGTGAAATCATCCCGCAGTTGATCGAGGTCGACCGCGGGCAGCGTCTGCCGGAGAGCACGCCCTATGTGTTTCCTGCGCACTGCCCGGAGTGCGGCACGCCGGTGGTGTTCAGCGAAGGCCGCACCGAGGCGCGCTGCCTAAACGAGTTCTGTGCTGCGAAGGTCCGCGCGCGGCTCGAGCACTTTGCGGCAAGCGTGGAGATCAAGGGCCTCGGCCCCGCGACGATCGCGACGCTCGTGCAGCGCGGGCTCGTACGCGACGCAGGCGACATCTACCGGCTGCGCCGCGAGCAGCTCGTGGTGTTACCAGGAATCGGCGACAAGAAGGCCGGCGCGCTGCTCAAGGCCATCGCGCGCAGCCGCCGCGCGGAACTGTGGCGTGTGGTCGCGGGGCTGGGTATCCCGCGCGTGGGTCCGGTGACGGCGAAGGAGCTGGCGGCGCGGTATGGCGGGCTCAGGCCGTTGCTGGCGGCGCCGGAACTGGCCACATGGCTCGGCAAAACGGAAAACCGCGAGCTTTGCGTGCGCTTGGCGGAGGCGCGGGGCGAGCAGGTCGGCCCGTAGGTCGCTGCTTTAGCACGACCAAGCCGGCCCTATGCTCGCAACTGGTTCGCGCATCCTATCGAGCGGGTCGCCCTGAAGGGACGACCTACGTCGACCCACCCTCAGAACGTCCGCCCGGCGGCGATGTCCTCGGGGAGCGGTTCGCCGTTGGCGGCGAGGATCCGGCGCGCGAGCGGCGCGAGGTCCTCGGCGGGAGTGTGCACAACCTTGCCGTCAATGTACTGCACGACCGGCAGGCCGAAGCGGAGGTTCTCCAACACGGCATCAGCGAAGGCCTTCCGCATCGCGCGCATGGAGGCGCGGGTCTCCTCGTCCGGTGTCATGTGGAAGGCCTCTTCGACCGTGGACTGTTTTCCCTCAGGCATGAACGAAACGCTAGCGCTCCGCTCGATCCGGGCAAGAAGCGGTGCATCCTCGACTGAGAAGATCCCGTCCTCTTCCTCCGCGACCAGATGCGGTTCCTTGCCGGTGTTTTCGTACAGGCGCCAGTGGTTCACCAGCGGCCGGTACAGCTCGGCGAGGTTGCGCACACCGAGATGGAAGCGCCGCTGCTGAACCTCGTCGGGAATATCGTGGCCGCCTTTCGCGACGCGCTGCTTCACGCGGTCACGGGTGAGGTCGAGCGTGGGGATCCAGAGGAAATCGAGCCGGATGCGGTAGCCGGCGGCGCGCACCTCGCGCAGGAGCGGCGCGTAGGCGCGACCGGAGAGGGTGGTCTCGAAGGAGAAATCTTCGCGGCGCGCGGCGAGGTCGCGCAGGCGCTTGAGCATGAGGCGGCCGGCTTCGAACGCGGCTTTGTCGGGCGCGAACGGCGAGAGGCCGGCGGCGATCAGATCGGCGTTCACGAACTCGCCGATGCGCAGCTCCTCATTCAGGAAACGCCGCGCGTAGGTCGTCTTCCCTGCGCCATTCGGCCCCGCGATGATGAAGAGGTTCGGCATGGGCGAGAGGGAGTGTGGCCCCGAGAAAACACGGCGCAAGCAGGTGCTCGGTCAGGAGCGCCTGCGCGTGGGTCGCTGGTTCAGCACGACCAGGCCGGCTCTGTGCTCGCAACTGGTGCGAGCATCTCACCGGCCGGTCGCCCTGAAGGGACGACCTACGAGAGCACGCCGCCCTTGCTGGCGTTGGCGACGAGCTTGCGGTAGCGGGCGAGCCAGCCGGTGAGCTCGCGCTGCACGGGCTGCCAGGCGGTGCGGCGCTCGGCGAGCACGGCTTTGTCGACCAGGATGTCGATACGGCGGCCGGGGAAGTCGATGCGCAGGCGGTCGCCTTCCTTGAGCAACCCGATCGGCCCGCCCTCCGCGGCCTCGGGCGAAACATGGCCGATGCACGCGCCGGCGGTGCCACCGCTGAAACGGCCGTCGGTGATGAGCGCGACCTTGTCGCCGAGGCCCATGCCGACGATGTAGCTCGTGGGCGAGAGCATCTCCTGCATTCCAGGACCGCCGCGCGGACCTTCGTTACGGATGATGACGATGTCGCCGGCCTTCACCTTGCCGGCGAGGATGCCGGCGCAGGCGTCGTCCTGGCTCTCGAAGATCACCGTCGGACCTTCGAACACGAAGCCGGGGCCGCAATACGCCTTGAAGGCATCGCTGATGCCGGCGGTCTTCACCACCGAGCCCTCAGGGGCGAGATCGCCGTAGAGGATCGAGAGGCCGCCGTCGGGCGTGTAGGCGCGGTCGGCGGAGCGGATGCAATGCTGCGCGTCGAAGCGGAACGCCGGGTCGTGCGGCATGAGGCCGGCGGGCTTGGCGATGGCGAAGTTCTTGGCGTCGAAGTCGTGCGCGGCGCGGGCGATCGTGCCGGCGGCGTGGAGACGCGGGACGCGGAGCAGGCAGACGATCTTCTTCGCGCCGGTCTTCTCGTACTGCCAGATCACGAGGACGGGCGTGCCGCGGACTTCGCCCAGCTCGGCGCGGACGAGGCCGCGGAACTCGGCGAACTTCGGCTTGAGGCCGGCCTCGATCTCGAACGCGCCGGTCCAGGTGGTGGTGGCGTCGACCTCGAGTTCGCCCTTGGTGCCGAAGAGCGCACCGCAGGCGGCGGCGTCGTTGGCGTTGAAGGCGGCGGCGAAACGCCAGAGGGCGATCGCGCGGTCGTCGGCGGGATGGAAGAGCATCGGCTTCGGCACGAGGTTGCCGGAGGCCGTGCGCCCGGCGGGGCCCATCTTGTCGGCCGGGTCGAGCACGAGCGCGGAGCAGCCGGAGATGCGGGTGATGCGCGCCTCGTCGGTGCAGGCGGGCGAGCGCAGGTCCCAGGCGTCGATGTTCTCGCCGAGGGTTTTCCCCGTGACGGTGACGCACTCGGTCTTGAGTGCGCCCATGCGCTTCAACTCACCGAGGATGGTGTGGATGCCGCCGGCGCGGTGGACATCCTGGATGTGGTAGTCGGAAGACGGCGACACCTTGCAGAGGCAGGGCACGCGCCGTGAGATGGCGTCGATGCGGGCGATGTCGTACTCGATGCCGGCCTCGCGCGCGATGGCGAGGGTGTGGAGCACGGTGTTGGTCGAGCCGCCCATGGCGACGTCGAGGGCGAGCGCGTTGTCGAAGGCGTCGAGGGTGGCGATGTCGCGCGGCTTGAGGTCGCGTTTCACGAGCTCGACGATCTGCGCGGCGGCGCGGCGGTAGAGTTGTTCGCGCTCTTTGGAGACGGCGAGGATGGTGCCGTTGCCCGGCAGGGCGAGGCCGAGCGCCTCGCACAGGCAGTTCATCGAGTTGGCCGTGAACATGCCCGAGCAGGAGCCGCAGGTCGGGCAGGCAGACTGCTCCATCTTGAGCAACTCCTCGGCGGTGATGTTGCCGGTCTGGAGCGCGCCCACGCCCTTGAAGACGGTGATAAGGTCGCTCTTCTGGTCGGCCGGGCGGAGGTGCTCGGGGAGTTCGCTGGACTCGTCGGTGTGCGCGATGCCGGCGGCCATCGGGCCGCCCGAGACGAACACGGTCGGGATGTTAACGCGCAGGGCGCCCATCATCATGCCGGGAACGATCTTATCGCAATTCGGGATACAGACCATGCCGTCGAAGCAGTGGGCGCGGAGCACGGTCTCGACGCAGTCGGCGATGAGGTCGCGCGACGGCAGGGAGAACTTCATGCCGGAGTGGCCCATGGCGATGCCGTCGTCGACGCCGATGGTGTTGAAGACAAAGGGCACGCCGCCCGCCTCGCGCACGAGACGCTTCACCAGGGCGCCGACCTCGTTGAGATGCGCATGGCCCGGAATGCAATCGATGTAGCTGTTGCAGATCGCGATGAACGGCTTGTCGAAATCGGCCTCGGACTCGATCACGCCGGTGGCGCGGAGGAGGCTGCGGTGCGGGGCGCGTTCAAAGCCTTTCTTGATGATGTCGGAGCGCATGGTGAAGAGGGACGACGACGGAACGGTGAGAAAAGGGGAGGGACAGCGATAGCGAGTGGCAACGGTTTGGCCACCAAGGAAAACGGCGCGGCGGGGAGGATGCTCAAGCGCGGGAAAAGCCGTTGAAGCAATGCCGCACGCCTGCGCGTAGGGCGCTGCTTCAGCACGCCCCGGCTGGTACTGCGGTGAAACCAGTGGTGAGCTCGCGTCGAGCGGGTCGCCCTGAAGGGACGACCTACGCCGTCACTGATTCACGTGCACGATCTTGGCCGGGGGGATGCCGTTGAAGTAAGTCGACGAGGCGGCGCTGTAGGCGCCGATGTTCTCGCTGTAGACGAGGTCGCCGCGCTCGAGCGCGGGGAGGTTCTCGGCCATCGAGACGACGTCGAGCGCATCGCAGGTCGGTCCGAAGACGGCGCTGATCTGCGTGGCGCCCTTCTTGAAGGCTTTGATCGGGTAGTGGAGGTGGTCGAAGATGACGCCGGAGTACGTGTGATAGACGCCGTCGTTGATGTAGTAGCACGGCTTGCCGTCGCGAATGGCCTTGCCCACGACGCGCGAGACGGCGTAGCCGGCGGTGGCGACCATGAAGCGGCCGGGCTCGGCGAGGATCTGGATGTCCTTCGGGAAGAGGCGGTCGATCTCGGAGTTGATGACCTTTGCGAGATCGCGGAAGGGCTTCACCGTGGCGTCGTACGGCGCGGGGAAACCGCCGCCGATGTCGACGAGGTTCATCTTCTTGTAGCCGCGGTCCTGCGCCTCCTTGAAGATGTTCGCCGTGAGCGCGAGCGCCTGGACGTAGTTCTCGAAGTTCGTGGTCTGGCTGCCGACGTGGAAGCTGACACCCTCGACGGTGAGACCGACGCGGTCGGCCTCGAGAATCATGTCGACGGCCTCGCCGGGCGAGGCGCCGAACTTCGAGGAGAGCTCGACCATCGCACCGGTGTTGGGAACCTTGAGACGGAGGGCGAGGCCGGCGTTGGGCGCGTGCTTCTTGATCTTGTGGATCTCCTCGACGTTGTCGAAGGTCACGAGCGGCTTGTACTTGTCGAGTTGCTCGAGGGTGGCCTCCGGCTTGATCGGGTTGGCGTAGATGATCTTGTCCCAGATCCAGTCCTGCCGCTGCTTGGCCGGCATGCCCTTGATGTTCTCATACACATTCTCGAACTCGGGCATCGAGGCGACGTCGAAGCTGGCGCCCTCCTGGAAGAGCGTGCGGACGATCTCGGGGAGCGAGTTGGCCTTCACGGCGAAGTAGGCCTGCACGCGGGGCAGGTAGCGCTTGAAGGTGCGGTAGTTCTTCCGGAGCTCGTCGTGGTCGACGATGAAGAGCGGCGTGCCGTGTTCCTGGGCGAGCTTCTGGAGTTGGGCCTTCGAGATCATGTTGGATGAAGAAAAGTAGCGGGTAGCGGGGAGTGAGTAGCGGGAAGCGGGAAGGGCGCAAGCGGATCAGCGAGCGCCTGAGGTCACGATAGACGGTAGGGCCGGCGCGCAGCGCCATCCCTACCCACGGGCATCGATCCGCTGCGGCTTTGCGGCCCGGATGGAGAAGAGGCCAGGTCGGCGACCTGGCCTACAGTGGCGGAAATCGGAAACCGAAAATCCAAAATCGAAAACGGCCTCAGTCGCCGTCCTTGATGAGGAAGTTCTTGAACTGCCACGGATCCTTCACGTCGAGGTCGGGCTTGTTGTAGCCCTTGAACGCGGAGGCGTAGCCCTTGAGCGGCGTCCAGTCCGAGGGCGTGGAGATGAACTTCCCGAGGTAGGGCTTGGCGATGCCGAGCACATAGTCGTGCGGAAGGTCGTCGGGAACGCGGATACCCTCGGCCGGGTTCTCGATCATCCACATCGCGGCGGCGGTCACGGAGATGGCGACCTGCATCGTGGTGGCATTCTGATGCGGCACGAGGCGACGGGATTCCTGGATGCTGAGGTCGCTGCCGGTCCACCAAGAGTTGTACGCGTGGCCCATGATGAGCGCGCCGAGGATGTCTTCGCCGGTGGTGATCTCGTCGCTCATGATGCGCAGCTTGGGCTGCAGCTCGTAGTTGTTGCCGCGCAGCTCGTGGAGCGAGGCGATGGCGGCGTCGCACGGGCAGTAGGCGTAGTGGACGGTGGGGCGGTAGACGGCCTTCTTGCCCTCCCAGACGGTGAGCTTGTCGGAGAGCGTGAACGCCTCGCCGTGGCGCACGACCATGCCTTGAATCGAATAGTTGGGGACCCAGGTGCGGACCCAGGTGTTCATGCCCATGCGGGCGAGGCAGATCTGGTTCCGCGGGCCCTGCTTGTGCTCGTAGGCGTAGGCCGGAAGCGTCTTCTCGTGCGTGCCCCAGCCCATCTCGGCGGTGGTCGTGCCCTCCTCGCGGAAGCCCTCGATGCTCCAGGTGTTGACGAACTCGCCCACCTGCTTCGGCACGTCGGAGATCTGCGTGTCGCGCTCGGAGACATGGATGACCTTCACGCCCAGCTGCTGGGAGAGCAGGTTGAACTGAAGCGTCTTCGCGTACTCGGCGATGCGCTCGGCGTCCTTGGCCTTGTACTTCTTGTCGGCGAGGGCGGCGGCGGCGATGTCGAGCAGGCCCTGTTTGGTGAAATGCGAGATGAGGCCGGGGTTGGCGCCGTGCTCGATGACGGCCGTCGGGCCCTTGGTCTTCCACTTCGCGATCATCCGGCGCAGGTTCATGTGCCGGAAATAGAGGGTCTTCTCCGTCGGGTGTTTGCCGGACTTGTACGGATCCCAGAGCTCGGTGGAGGTGTTGATGTACATCACCCCGTGGTCGTGGCACCACTGGAGGATCTCGCAGGCGTCGATGTTCCAGGCGAGATCGATGAGCAGGTCGCCGGCGGCGACGTGCTTCGCAAGCAGGGCGCCCATGTTCTCCTCGGTGATCCGATCCTTCACGAAGCGGACGCCCTTGGCGGTCCACTTCTTCAACTTCCCCGAACGATCCTCGAAATCCATCACCGTCACGTTCTGCGACGCGATCTTGATGTGCTTGAGCAGAATCGGAAGCGTGCACTCGGCGACGGCACCGAAGCCGACGAAGAGGATCTTGTTCGGGAATTTGATCATGATTTGGGAGCGAGGATGTGTGGTTGTTTTTTGGAGCTATACGCGGCGGCCCCCCGGGGGGCCGCCGCGGTGCATCGACGGGGGAAGGCATCGCCATTCGCGCGCGGCGCGCAAGTGTTTTTCGGCTTGCGCCGCAAAAACGTGACATTGCGCAAGCCCGGAGCGGCGCGGAAAGGCAGCGCGCGGTCGGGACGACCGGCGGCGCGGGGCTCCGGGCAGCGGTGGCCCGATCCGTCGGCCCGGGCGCATGCGCCGGGGCCGGAGCGGCATTGGTTCATGGAGACAGCAACCGGCCGCCGCGCGGGGAACTGCGCCCGCGGCGGTCTTTGCCCCCGACGGACGGCGCGGGACGAAGAACAGAACCGGGGCGCGCAGCCCCGCCGTCCCTCCGGCGTCGTCAGATCCCGTCCTCCTCCCTCGCGCCTCCGGAAAAACAAGAAGGCCGTCTCGCGGGGAGACGGCCTTCGGGAAAACGGAAACTGCCGGAGCGGATCAGCGCTTCGAGAACTGGAAGCGCTTGCGGGCGCCGGGCTGGCCGGCCTTCTTGCGCTCTTTCTCGCGGGGATCGCGGGTGATGTGCCCGGCCTTCTTGAGGGCGGGACGAAGCTCGGCGTTCATCTTCTGGAGCGCGCGGGCGATGCCGTGGGCGACGGCGCCGGCCTGGCCGTTGGGGCCGCTGCCGGTGACATTCGCGGTCACATCGACCTTGTCGCGCAGCTCGACCGTGATCAAAGGCGCGGTGGAGTTGCGGAGCAGCGCCTCGGTGGTGAAGTATTTTTCGACCTCGCGATCATTGATCACGATCTTGCCGGTGCCGCTCTGGAGGCGGACGCGGGCGGTGGCGGTCTTGCGGCGGCCGGTGCCGAGGAAAATGGTGGATTCAGCGGACATGGCGTGCGGATTAGAGGCTGATCTTCTCGGGGTTCTGGGCGACGTGGTCGTGCTCCGGGCCGGCGAAGACGCGCAGCTTGGTGAGCATCTTGTCGGCGAGGCGGTTCTTGGGGAGCATGCCCTTCACGGCGTGTTGGATGAGAAACTCGGGGCGCTTCTCCCGGATCTGCGGGACGGTGCGCGTGTGATGGCCGCCGACGAAGCCGGAGAAGGACATGTAGGTCTTCTGCTCCTCCTTCTTGCCGGTGAGCACGATCTTCTCGGCATTGACGATCACGACGTAATCGCCCGTGTCGACATGCGGGGTGTAGGTCGCCTTGTTACGGCCACGGATGATGTTGGCGACTTTAACGGCGAGACGGCCCATAACTTGGCCTTCGGCATCGATGAGATACCACTTCGGCTGGACGGTCTCCTTCTTGGCAAGAAAGGTCTTCATGAACGGAAAAGGGGCGGAGAAAAACGTGGGCGCGGCGGGCTTGTCAACGGTTTTGTCGGGAACTTCGGCAACGAATGATTTTGCCGGGAAAGACAAACCCGCCCCCGGAAGGAGGCGGGTTCGGCAAAAAGCAACGGCAGGATCAGAACGTGGCGGAAACGCCGAAGGTGGCCCAGAGGCCGGGGTCTTCGCCGTCGTCGAGGTCGTTCTCGGTGTAGGAGAGGCCGAAGTTGAGCTTCACCACGTCGGAGAGCTTCACCGGCACGTTCACACCGGCCGCATAGTAGCAGTAGACTTCGCCGTTGTCGGGGATCACCCCGCCAAAGGTCGCGCTCAGATCGAGCGAGGTGCCGAGGCCCTGCAGCGGGACGCTGTACCCGACCGAAGCCTGCAACGTCGTGACCTCGAGATCGATGTCGCGATAGATGTAGCCGGACGGCGTGAAGTTGCCCACGGTCGTGTTCAGGCCCGCGAACACTTCCATCGAATCATCGGGGCCGGAGCCGCTGTACCGGGGGTACCAGTAGTAGGTCAGGCCGATATCGGCCGAGATCTTCTCCGTGAGCTTCGGCGTGTAGCCGACGTAGAGATCAACTTCCTTGGACAGGCCCATATCGTTCTCCTTGTGGCCGGGCATGTTGCTCCACACGCCGAGGTAGAGGTCTCCGGTCGACACTTCGACCGAGGGCTGGAACGAGTCACGGGCGAGCTCGACGCCACGGAAGACGTACTTCGAGACATACGGGAAATCCACCGTCACGGCGTACGTGGACTCCTCTTGGGCGATGGCGGCTCCGCTCACAATGAGGGCGGCACACAGGGCGATTGTTTTCTTCATGTTTTTAGGCTTCGTTAGTTTGTGGTTTGTCAGACGCGGCCCGGCGGCCGCGAAAGTGATCGGAGGTCGGAAAATCAAGGACTGCTTTGTGTCGGTTCCGGCCCCTTCCTGCGTGCAACTCCGGCGAAACCGAAGAACCAACACACCGCCACCTATGGCTACTCCTCCAGCAAGATCAATCGTGTTTGCAGCCGCCGCCGGCTTCACGGCCGTGGCCGCCGGTGCCTTTGGCGCCCACGCCCTGCAGCCCTTTCTCACCGCCAACGGCCGTGTGGAAACGTGGCAGACCGCGGTCCTGTACCATCTCATCCATGCCGTGGTCCTGCTGGCGATCGCCCTCGCCCGTCACCGCGAGACCGATCCGGTGCAGACCCGCCGCCTCACCCTCAGCGGCGATCTCTTCGCCGCCGGCATCGTGCTCTTTTCAGGATCGCTTTACGCCCTCGCACTCGGCGCCCCCCGTTGGCTCTGGCCGGTGACGCCGTTGGGCGGCTGCTGTTTCCTCGCGGGCTGGTTGGCGGTCGGCCACGCTCTCTGGCCGCGGAAGACCTGAAACCGCCCCACCCGCTCCGTGCCCCACTCCCCCAACAGCCTTCCCCCACAGCCCGCCCTTCCCCCCGACCTGCTCAACGCGCTGCGCGCCGTCGCACAGGTCGGGCGCCCGCTGCTCGTCGGTGGCTGCGTGCGCGACTGGCTGGCCGGCCGGACCGCGAAGGATTTCGACATCGAGGTCTACGGTGTCACCCCCGAGCAACTCGCCGCCACCCTCGATCGCTTCGGCGCCACCGACCCCGTCGGCCGCAGTTTCGGCGTGATCAAACTACGGTTGAGCGGGGTCGACTACGACTTCGCCCTGCCGCGCCGCGAATCCAAGACCGCCGCCGGTCACCGCGGGTTCACGGTGGGCGTCGATCCCTCGCTCACGCCCGCCGAGGCGCTCGCGCGGCGCGACTTCACGCTCAACGCCATGGCACTCGATCCGTTTACCGGCGAGCTCATCGATCCGCACAACGGCCGCGCCGACCTCGCCGCCGGAGTGTTGCGCCACACCAGCGCCGCGTTCGTCGAGGACCCGTTGCGCGTGCTGCGCGCGATGCAGTTCGCCGGCCGCTTCGACCTCCACCTCGCACCCGAGTCCGCCGCGCTGTGTCGCAGCATCACGGACACATTCGCCGAGCTCCCCGTCGAACGCGTTTGGGTGGAGTGGGAGAAGTGGGCGGCGCATAGCCGCCGGCCCTCCGCCGGCCTCCGGGTACTCGCCGAGACCGGCTGGATTGTGCACTTCCCGGAGATCGCCGCGCTCATGGGCACCCCACAGGATCCCGAGTGGCACCCGGAGGGCGATGTATTCGTCCACACCTGCCACTGCTGCGACGCCCTCGCCGCACTCCCCGACTGGCAGGCGCTCGCTGCAGCCACCCGGCGCGACCTGATGTTCGCGATCCTCGCGCACGATTTCGGCAAACCCTGCACCACCCGCCAGGAGGAGAAACGCGGCCGCCTGCGTTGGGTGAGCCCCGACCACGACAATGCCGGCGGTCCGCTCGCCGATACCTTCCTCGCGCGCCTTGGCTCGCCGCTCGACACGCGGCCCATCGTGCGCGCCCTCGTCGAGAACCACTTCGCGCACCTCGGCTGGCCCACGGGCGGCGAGCCCGCCGCGCCCTTCCTCCGCCGCCTCGCCCGCCGCCTCACCCCAGCCACGATCGAGCAACTCGTGCTCATCCTCTGGGCCGACCACCTCGGCCGCCCGCCCCGCCGCGACCCCGCCAGCGAGCACCGCATCGACCAACTCGCCGCCGCCGCCCGCGCCCTCGCCATCGCCGACGCCGCCCCGAAGCCGCTCCTGCTCGGCCGCCGCCTCGTCGCCGCCGGTCTCGTACCCGGTCCGCGTTTCCGCGCGATCCTCGCCGCCGCCTACGAAGCCCAACTCGACGGCGCCTTCACCGATGAGCCCGGCGCCACCGCCTGGTTGGCACGGTATCCCACCACCCCTTCGGACGTCCCGTGAGCACCCTCCAGCCCCAGCGCAATTGCACATTTTCGTGATACGGTCGTATCACGAAAATGTGCAGTTGTCTCATCAACCGCCCACCCTCGCCCGCTTTCTCCCCCGTGCGCGTCCTCCTCGCCTTCGATAAGTTCAAGGATTCGCTCACCGCGCCGGCGGCCTGCGCCATCGCCGCGGAAACACTTCGCACCGCGCACCCCGACTGGGAGATCGACTCCGCCCCACTCGCCGACGGCGGCGACGGTTTCGCCGCGATCCTGACCGGGGCCATCGGGGGCGAAATCATCTCCGCCAGCGTCGTCGGTCCACTCGGCGAGCCGCGCACCTCCGCCTTCGGCCTCGTCCGGTGGGCGCAGATTCCCGCCGCCACCCGCGAACGCCTCGCCCTCCCCGCACTCAGCGAAACCGATACCATCGCCATCGTCGAGATGGCTGCCGCCAGCGGCCTCGCCCTCGTCCCGCCCGCCGAGCGCAACCCGTGGCGCACCACCAGTTACGGCACCGGCCAACTCCTCGTCGCGGCGGCGCAACGCGGCGCTCGCGCACTCCTGCTCGGTGTGGGCGGCAGCGCCACGCACGACCTCGGGCTCGGCGCACTCGCGGCCCTGGGCCTGCGATTCTTCGACGAACGCGGCGCCCCGCTCTTCCCGCCCACCACCGCCGCCTGGGAGCACATCGCGCGCCTCGCCGGCCATGTGCCCGCCGCCTTTCCCCCGCTGCGGATCGCGTGCGATGTCGCCAACCCGCTCCTCGGCCCCGCCGGCGCCGCCGCGACCTACGCGCCGCAGAAGGGCCTCGCGCCCGCCGACCTCCCCGCGCTGGAAACCGCCACCGCCCGCATGGCCTCGCTCCTCTCCGCCCACTGCGCTCAACCTCCCGCGCTCGCCACGCTGCCCGGCGCCGGGGCCGCCGGCGGCATCGCGTTCGGCCTCATGACCGCAGCGCGCGCGCAACTCGTTTCCGGCTGGGCGCTCGTGCACGACTGGCTCGACCTCGCGCCCCGCCTCGCCGCCGCGGATCTCGTCATCACCGGCGAAGGCCGCTTCGACGCCACCTCGCTCTCCGGCAAAGGCCCGGGCGCGCTGGTCGCCCTCGCCGCCGCGGCCGGCAAACGCACCGTCGTCCTCGCGGGCTCGCTCGGCGAACTCCCCGCCGACGCTCTTGCGCCCGGAGTGACCGCCCACGCCTTTTCGCCGCCCGACCTCCCGCTCGCCGCCGCCCTCGCCCGCGCCCCGGAGTTGCTCGCCGCCGCGGTGCGCCGGCACGTCCCTTGAGCCCCGGCGCGAAGGAACCGGCATCGACTCCCCCGGGTCCATGCCCACACTCCCGCCCGTGTTTCGTTTCCGCACTTCCCTCGCCTGGCTCGCCGCCACCTGCGCCGTTGCGCTCGGCGGCGCCGAGCCTGCGCCCGCCCCGGCGGAAACGACACCCGTCGCCACTCCTCCCGTAACCGCCACACCCGCGCCCGTCCCGCCTGCTGAGACTGTTAACCCGGAGTCCGCACCCGCCGCCACCGCTCCCCCTGCACCGGCGGCCGACGACACGGCCGCCCTGCTCGACACCATCCTGGACCACGGCCGTGCGTGGCTGGAGGACAATTTCGAGACCGAGGAGCTTGAACCCCTCACGCCCGAACAGATCCGCCAGCTGGCCAGCCGCCTCCAGCCCGTCGCCGACGCGCTGGCGCTCGGCAGCATCGAGGACTTCGCGGCCCTGCGCCCCCAGGCCGCCGCCCTGCTTTCCTGGCTACGAACCCAACCCTGGGGCGCCCCCTACGCCGACTGGCTGGCGCCCCGCATGGACTACCTCGACCTCGCCGCCGAGGCGGTCGAGGCGTCGCACCGCCAATGGGACGCCGAACAGCAGCGCCTCCGCACCCAGCCGCCGCCCGACCCCGCCCGCCCCCCGGCGGAACGGCCGCGCCCCACCCTGCGGTTCGAGATCGTGCGCGACCGCGTCTATCGCTCCGCCCTGAGCAACAGCACATGGACCCGCCGCATCGCCCAACGCGCCCCGCCCTCGCGCGCCGCCGCGTTGGCCCCGCAGTTGAAGGAGGTCTTCCGCGCCCAGGGCATCGCCCCGGAGTGGGTCTGGCTCGCCGAGGTCGAATCGTCCTTCGACCCCGAGGCGCAAAGCCCCGCCGGCGCGCGCGGCCTGTTCCAGTTCATGCCCGCCACGGCGAAACGTTTCGGCCTGAGCACCTTCCCGTTCGACGAACGCACCCATCCGCAGAAGAGCGCGCGGGCGGCGGCGCAATACCTCCGGTTTCTCCACGGCCGCTTCGGCGACTGGCCCCTGGCCCTCGCCGCCTACAACGCCGGCGAAGGCCGGATCGCGCGCGAACTCGCAAAGGTCAAACGCCGCAGCTTCGACGAGATTGCCCACCGCCTGCCCGCCGAGACCCGGTTCTACGTGCCGAAGGTCCTCGCCACCGTCGCCGCCCGGGAAAACGTCGACCCGTTCGCCCTCCCGCCGCCGAGCAAGATCGTATCCGCGGTCTCGTCACCGCCGCGCGATGCCGCCGCGCGACCTGAGTGAATTCGCCCGGAGCGGGCTCGGCTTCGCTGCGGCGCCGAAGAGCCGGAACCTGTTTCCGGAAACCCGTCAGCTCGCGCCGCTCCCGATCTCTGCGACGGTGGGCTCGTCCGTTGTCGGTGCCACCGGCGCCGTCAACGGCAGCTCGAACCAGAAGGTGCTGCCCCGGCCGAGGTCGCTCTCAACCCCGATCCGCCCGCCATGCGCCTCCACCGCCATCTTGGCGAAGGTCAGTCCGAGGCCGGTGCCGTGCTTGCGCTGATCCGGGCCGACCTGGCCGAACTTTTCGAAAATCCGCGCATGATCTCGCGGGGCGATGCCGCGGCCGTCGTCGACCACCGCCACCCGCGCCACCGCGCCGCAGGCCGCCACCCGCACGACGACCTGGCCCGTGTTGGGCGTGAACTTGAAGGCGTTGCAGACCAAGTTCGTCACCACCCGGCGGATCAGGTCGCGGTCGACCTCCGCCACCACCGGCCCATCCGCCTCGACCCGGGTCCGAATGCCGCCCGCCAGCGGTTGCACGGTGCCTAACAGGCCTTGGATCAGGGCCACCAACTCCACCGGCTCGCGCCCCAGCGTCAACCAGCCGGCCTCGAAGCGGCTCACATCGAGCATCTGCGAGACCAGTTCGATGAGCATCGCGAGCGTGGCGTCGGCCCCGGCGAGCAATTCCGGCTCGGTGTGGGGCGAGCCCTTCCGGACCAGATCGAGCACGAGCTTCAGCGCCAGCAACGGCGAACGCATGTCGTGGGCGATCATGTGCGTGAGCTTGTCGCGCATCTCCTCGAGTTCGCGTTCGCGGAGGAGACCTTGCTGCAGGGCGCGCTGCTGCCGGCGCAGCTCCAGATGCGTGTGCACCCGGGCCAGCACCTCCGCGAGGTGGAAGGGTTTGCTCACGTAGTCGACGCCGCCCGCCGCGAACGCGCGCACCTTGTCCTCGATCCCGGCCAGCGCGCTGATGAACAGCACCGGGATCTCGGCCGTGTCGGGGTCGGCCTTGAGCCGCCGGCAGACTTCGTATCCATCAATCCCCGGCATGGTGACGTCGAGCAGGATGAGGTCCGGCGGCTCGGAGCGCACCGCCCGCAGCGCGTGCTCGCCGTCGGTCACCGGGCGGACCCGGTAGCCGTGCTCCTGCAACATGCCCACCAGCAGCTGGAGATTCGTGGGCGAATCGTCGATCAGGAGGATGTTGGAACGGGCGGTGGACTCGGCCGGATGGTTCATGGCGTGGGTAGCTGCCCGATCCGCCGCAGCAGACCGGAATAGTCGAATTGCTCGGCCAACTGCCGCACGGCGCGGGCCAGCTCCGGCCGGTCCCCGGCCAGCGTGCCGGCCAACGCCTTGAGCCCCTCGAGGTCGGCGACCTCCACCGCCTGGCGGAACGCCGCCACCACTTCCACCGGCAGCGGCGGCTCCACTTCCGCCGGCAGCGGCGGCTCCTCCGCCGGTGCAGGCGCCGGACCGGCGGCGCCGGGCCCGCCTGCGGGCGCCAGCTCACGCACCAGTGCGAACAGCTCCGCGGCCATGAACGGCTTGGCGAGATACGCATCGGCGCCGAGTTGCAGGACCTCCTCGCGGCTGCCGCTGGAAGTGTCCGCCGTGAGCGCGATGATCCGGGCGGCGCGCCCGCCCGGCAGTTCGCGGATCGCCCGGATCGCACTCGCCCCGTCCATCACGGGCATGAGCAGGTCCATGAAGATGACATCAGGTTTCCACGACAGAAAACCCTCGATCGCGTCGCGGCCGTCGGCCGCCTCCCGCGTCTCGCACCCGATGCGGCGGACCATCCCGCACACCAGCCGCCGGTTGTCCTCCATGTCGTCGACCACGAGGATGCGCCGGGGCTCGGGCAGCCCCGACCACCGCAGTTCCTCGCCGGCCGTGGCGGCGCCGGGCGCCACCGCGAGGGAGCCGGCCTCGCCCGGGGCCATCACGACCTCGAGCCGGAAGATGCTGCCCCGCCCCGGCTGGCTCGTCGCGGTCACGTCGCCGCCCATCAGCCGCGCCAGCTCGCGGCTGATCGCCAGGCCCAGGCCGGTACCCATACCCTGACGACGCCCGGCCTCCGTCTGCTCGAAGGGCTTGAACAGCCGGCCCAGCTCCTCGGCGGAGATGCCCACGCCCGTGTCCTCGATTTCGACACACAGGCGGCAGGTCTCGGGGCCAAGCGGCCGGCTCGCGACGCGCACGGCGACGCGGCCCTCATTGGTGAACTTCACCGCATTGCCGAGCAGGTTGAGCAGGATCTGCCGGAGCTTGCCCGCATCGCCCTGCAGCACGCCCGGCACGGCCGGGTCGACCGTCGCCTCGAGCCGCAGCCGCCGCGTCTGCGCCTTGGCGCGGAACAGCGACGCCAGGTCGGCCAGCAACGCCCGCGGGTCGAACGGCACACAGTCGAGCACCACGCGGTTCGCCTCGATCTTCGACATCTCCAGCACGCCGTTGAGCAGCGAAAGCAGGTGCTCGCCGTTGCGGCAGATGACACCGAGCTGCTCCCGTTGCTGCGACGTGGTGTTCGGATCGCGCTGGAGCAGCTGGCTGAAGCCGAGGATCGCGTTGAGCGGGGTGCGGATCTCGTGGGAAATGCTCGCGAGGAACACGCTCTTGGCGCGGTTCGCCGCCTCGGCCTGCGTCTTGGCCTGCTGCAGCGCCTCCGTCTGCTTGCGCGCCGTGATGTCGAGGATGATGCCCACGCTGCCGGCGTCCGGGTTGGCCGGGTCGATGCGGCACACGCGCAGGAGCGCCTCAAGGATGGAGCCGTCGGCCCGGCGCACCCGCATCTCCGACTCCACCGCCTCGCCGAGCGTGAGCCGGCGCAACAGCTCCGGCATCACGTTCCGCTCCTCGTCCTTCGAGGGGAAAAAGTCGCGCACGAGCCGCCCGAGCAACTCCTCGGGCGGGTAGCCGAGCATCTCGCCGAGCACGGCGTTCACCTGGGTGAGGCGCTCCTGGCGAATCCACGCGATCCCGACAGGCGCGGCGCGCAGCAGCGTGCGCATCTCGGTCGCGGCCCGGCGGCGCTCGGAGACGTCGCGCACGATGGCCTGCACGCAGTTCCGTCCCGAGAGCACGATGGCCGTGAGCCCGACCTCGGCGGCAAACTGCGAGCCGTCGGCCCGGCGGAAGAGCCAGTCGAACGTCTGGGGCGCCGCGGGCACGGCCGCCAGTTTCGCCGCCGCCCCCTCCGAGGAGAGTCCACCCTCCGGCTGGTGCGAGGGGGAAAGATCCAGGGGCGTGAGCCCGATGACCTGCTCGCGGCGCTCGATCCCGAACAGCGCCACCGCCGCGCGGTTGCAGTCCACGTACCGGCCGTCCTCGAGGATCATGATGGCATCGCCCGCGCCCTCGAAGAGCGTGCGGAACCGCTGCTCGCTCTCCTGCAGCGCGCGCTCGGCGTTGAGCCGGGCGGTGATGTCGCTGCCGAAGACCGACACGCCGATCCGCTCCGCGCCGTGGACCACGGGATTGAGCGACAGCTCCAGCACCCGGTCCTCGGCCAGCCCGCGCCGCACGTGATAGGGACCCTCGGCCAGCGCCCGTTCATAGAGCCGGCGCCATTCCGCCGCCCGCGCGGCGGGCCAGAGCTGCTCCGGCAACGCCCCGACCCGGGCCTCGGTCCCGTAAGAGGCTTCCAGATACGCCGCCAACGCGCTGTTGAAGGTCACTAGCCCGTAGCTGCGGTCGACCGACCAGATCAGGTCCTCCGTGCTCTCGATCAGCGCCGCCACGTTGGACTGGGTCTGCAACAGCCGCGCCTCGGCCTGCCGTCGATGGGTGATGTCGCGCACCTTGGCCGCCACCAACGCCCGTCCGCCCAGCTGCAGCCGGCGCAGCGAGACCTCGATCGGAAACTCGCGCCCGCTCCGGGTCCGGCCGAGGCATTCATAGGTCACCTGGCCTTCGCTCATCACTCGGCGGAGCTGGTTGCGCAGATGCTCGGCGTTGTGCTCGGCCGGCAAGGGGCTGAGGTCGGCCGCGGTCATCCGCAGGCACTGCGCCGGCGAGTAGCCGAAAAGCTCCGTCATCGTCCGGTTCACCTCGAGGATCGCGCCGGTGTCGGGATCGTGCAGCAACTGGGCCTCGATCGAGTCCTCGAAGAGCGCCCGGTATTTCCCCTCGTTCTCCCGCGCCGCGCGCACCTGCCCCGACCAGCGGCGGTGACAGAAGACCGCGACCGCCGACCCGGACAGCAGCGCGACGAGGAGGGGGACCAGCGTCATCAAGGGCGGCTATGGGATACGGCGATTCCCGCACTGGCAACCGCACAAAACCGTCAATCCGCCGCCCTCCTGCCCGATGCCCGACCAGTCCGGATGCGTTCGGGTAAGCGACCCGCTCGCCAGCCATGTCCGGCGGCCCCTGTGGCGACCGATCGGCGAGCGCGAAGAGAAAGGGGTCGGCCTTGTCACCCCACAACGCGCAGACCGGGAGCGAATGCGGACGCGCCGCGGCGGCAACAGGAAGCGCGCGGTCCGCTTCGGCCATACTCGAAGCTTGCATCACTCGGTCGCGCTCTAGCCTCTTTCCGGTTTCCGGTTTCCGGTTTCCGGTTTCCGGTTTCCGGTTTCCGGTTTCCGGTTTCCGGTTTCCGCGTTCTGCCTTCTGCATTCTTCCTTCTGCCTTTTCCGTCCCCGTCCATGGCCGCTTCGAACTACACCGAGTCCAGCATCAAGACCCTCTCCTCCACCGAGCACATCCGGCTCCGCCCCGGCATGTACATCGGCCGGCTGGGCAACGGCGCCCACGCCGAGGACGGCATCTACGTGCTCCTCAAGGAGACCATCGACAACTCCATCGACGAATTCACGATGGGCTTCGGCAAGAAGATCGAGATCGAGCTCACCGAACGCACCGTGCGCGTGCGCGACTACGGCCGCGGCATCCCGCTGGGCAAACTCCTCGAGTGCGTCTCCGTCATCAACACCGGCGCCAAGTACGACTCCGCCGCGTTCCAGAAATCCGTCGGCTTGAACGGCGTGGGCCAGAAGGCCGTCAACGCCCTCGCCCTCACCTACCGCGCCCAGGCCGTGCGCGACGGCCAGACCAAGATCGTCGAGTTCGAGCAGGGCAAACTCCGGAAGGACCACAAGCCCGCCAAGACCGACGAGCGCAACGGCACCATCATCGAGTTCACCCCGGACCCCGCGCTCTTCGGCGCCGACTACCACTTCCGCCCCGAGTTCATCGAGGACCTGCTCTGGAAGTACGCCTTCCTCAACCGCGGCCTCACCCTCGTCTTCAACGGCAAGCCCTTCAAATCCGAGAACGGCCTCGAGGACCTCCTCAAGAAGAACCTCAGCGGCGAGACCCTGTACCCGATCGCCCACTTCGACGGCGAGGACATCGAGATCGCGATGACCCACGGCGCCCACTACGGCGAGGAGTACTTCTCCTTCGTCAACGGCCAGCACACCACCATGGGCGGCACCCACCTCGCCGCCTTCCGCGAGGCCGTCGTCGAGACCGTGCGCATGTTCTTCAAGAAGGACTTCGACGCCGCCGACATCCGCCAGTCCATCTTCGCCGCCATCGCCGTGCGCGTCGTCGAGCCCGTCTTCGAGTCGCAGACCAAGACCAAGCTCGGCTCGACCGACATCGGCCCCGAAGGCCCCTCGATCAAACAGTTCATCGGGCAGTTCGTGCAGCACCAGCTCGACGCCTGGCTGCACAAGAACTCCGAGGCCGCCAACGCCATCCTCGCCAAGATCCAGGCCAGCGAACGCGAGCGCAAGGAGCTCGCCGGCATCCGCTCCCTCGCCCGCGAACGCGCCAAGAAGGCCTCACTGCACAACAAGAAGCTGCGCGACTGCCGCTTCCACCTCGGCGACCGCGACAAGCGCTCCGAGGACAGCACCCTCTTCATCGTCGAGGGCGACAGCGCCGCGGGCTCCCTCACCGCCACGCGCGATGTCGCCACCCAGGCCGTCTTCGCCCTCAAGGGCAAGCCGCTCAACACCTTCGGCCTGTCCAAGAAAGTCATCTACGAGAACGAGGAGTTCCACCTCCTCCAGTCCGCCCTCAACCTCGAGGACGGCATGGACGGCCTGCGCTACGGCAAGGTCGTCATCGCCACCGACGCCGACGTCGACGGCATGCACATCCGCCTGCTCCTGATCACCTTCTTCCTGCAGTTCTTCCCCGACCTCCTGCGCAACGGCCATCTCTACATCCTGGAGACGCCGCTCTTCCGCGTGCGCAACAAGAAGCAGACGATCTACTGCTACTCCGAGGAGGAGAAGCGCGCCGCGTACGAGAAGCTCGGCGCCAGCCGCGAGGTCACGCGGTTCAAAGGTCTCGGCGAAATCTCCCCCGGCGAATTCAAGGATTTCATCGGCGAGGGCATCCGCCTCGAGCCCGTTTCACTCGCGAATCTGCACAACAGCGACGGCCTGCTCTCGTTCTTCATGGGCAAGAACACGCCCGACCGCCAGGGCTTCATCATCGAGAACCTCCGCGTCGAAAAGGACCTCGTCGAGGTCTGACGCGTCTTCCGAGGCGGCGATCGCTCGTCTGACGGCGGCGCTCTGCGTGATTGGGTGGGCTGGGCCGTCTCGATGCAGACGAGTGTCGACGGGAGGGTGCCGAACCGTCGGCGGCTCAATCCGGGGCGCTCGGCCGCTCCGGTATCCGCTCGGTGATCTAGCTCTCGACGCTCGACTGATCGACCACGGCGTGGGTCCGGCACCGGTGGCGCCGCCCGCCCCGCCCGCCGCATTGTGGACAATTTGTGAGTCACTTTCGCTTCCCTGGCCGCGGCCGCCCCGCCAGTTTCCGCGCACCCCCGCCGCAAACCCCGCCGCACCGCCCATGAACGCCGTCGAATCCCGCCCTGAGATCAGCCGCGCCCAACCCGCCCTTCGGGTCGTCCCCCGCCAGCATCCGCCCGACGAGGACGCACCACCCTTCTTCGCCCAGTTCTCCCGCGACGGCCGCACGCTGGTCCTGCTCACCCCCGCGACCCGCGAGACCTACCTCGCCCAGCCGCGGCCGAACAACTGAACCGTCCCATGCGGCGAACCAGCGCGGACTTCCCCGTGGCCGCCACCGGCCATCTCAACCGCGGGCTCCGCGGCCGCCGGGCGCACGCCCTCCGGCCGCGTTCCCGTCCACCGGAGGTGCTGTATGGTGCGAGGTGAATACGATATCTGTTTCCGCGGCCTCACCCTCCGGGAGGCGTGGCGCTTCAGCGGAGAACCCTTCAAGTTCCTCCTCGCGCTGCTCCTCAAGGCCGCGGCCTTCAAATCCGGCCGGGTGTGGCTGCCCACGCACGAGTGCGAGGCGCCCTGTACCGAGGCGGAGCTCAGCCCCGAGGCCCGGCAGGACCTCCTGCCCGTCGTCAACGCGGCCCGCGCCCTCGGCTACACCGACGGCGCGTTCGCCCGCGCCATCCGCATCCTGGATCCGAATATGCTCCAGGGTTTCAGCTACCTCGCGCTCCACCGCGATCACCAGCGCGGCCTGTTCATCGGCTTCGTCCTCAACTCGGCGGCCGGCACCACCCGCCGCGTCATCGCGCTCACCGGCGCGCTCGTCGCCGCCGATGGGACCAACCACGAGTTTCTCAACCACCGCCAGCATTTCGACAGCGGCGGACTCACCCACAAGCACCAGCTGTCCAGCCGGACCGTCGCGGACTTCGACGCCGCAATGCAGTCGTTCATGGCCACCGCGCGCGACACTTTCCGGAGTTTCGACAACACCGCCGCGCTGAAGGCCTACATGCAGACGGTGGAGGACCAAACGTTCGAGGCCCGCATCGCCCGGGGATTGTTTCGCCCCAGCGTCGGTGGCGCCACGCCGGCCGCCCCCCGGCACTGACCAAGTCTCGTTCGGGGGCGGAGCCCCGATCCGCCGCCGCCTCTGCCGGCCACCCCGGCGGTCGGGTGAAACAGAAGAGCCGGCCCGCAGGCCGGCTCGCGCGTCCAAGACCGCTCCCGAAGCGGAGCGGCGAAACTATTTGAGGTTCTTGCGCAACCAGTCGCTGAGCATCGCCAGGTCGTAGAAGAGCGCATCGTTGCGGCCCACGATGCCGACCGTGCTCAGGTAATTGAGATCGCGGATCGTCTCGGTGCCCTCCTTCACCACCGCGCCGTCGGCATCGGTGATTTTGAAGGTGAACGCCATCCGGGGCATGTAGACGTCCTTCATCACCCGGATGTCGTGACCCGAGGCCATCGCGGGCAGGTAGTCGCCCGCCAGATCGATGTCGGTGAAGGTCATTTCCAGCTGCTGTCCCGCCGGCAGGGACTGTCCGGCCACTTCCGCGACGCGGTTGCGGATCAGCTTCAGATAGTACTCCCGGCCCTTGTCGGTCCCGGTGACCGAGTCCTTGAGGTCGGTGAACTTCTCCGGGGTCTCGAAAGTGACGGTGGCGCGCGCCGGCTCCGCATCCTTGGCGTGGGCGGGAAGCCCGAGCGCGCAAAGCGCGGTGACGGCGATCAGAATACGAACGGTCGAATGAGTGGTGTTCATGATGGGTGCGGTAGGTTGATGGCGTTGCAGAGGCCGGTGGGCTGGTGCCTTGCGGCGGTGAACGGCAGCGGTGGCTGCCCTCTTTGGATGCAACTTAGAAAGTCGGACCACCACCTTGTTCCCCCAAAGCGCGCATTGCCGACGCAAAATGTTTCCCAAACACTCGGCCGCAGGATGATGGCCCCCCCGCACCGCACCGCGCTCACCCTGCTCGCCGCCCTCCTGCTCGGCGGGTGCGCCGCGCTGCCGCCGCCCGCCGCTGTCCTGAACTACGCGGGCTTTTCCGCTCCGGCCACCGCCGCCGAGCGCCCCGCCTTCAACGCCCGCGTCTACGACCAGGCCGCCGATTGGGTCGCGCGCCGTTACTACGACGACGCCTTCAACGGCGCCGACTGGTCCGCCGCCCGCGCCCGCCACCGCCCGGCCGCGCTCGCCGCCGCCTCCGACACCGAACTCTACGCCGCCCTCAACGCCCTGCTCGACGAGCTCCGCGACCAGCACACCCACGCGCTCTCCCGGCGCGAGGTCGAACAGTTCCGCGCCCGCCGCGGCGTACTGCTCGGCTTCCGCACCGGTCCCGTCGCCGACCAGACCGGGCCGCGCCGGATCCTCGCCGTCTTTCCCGTGAGCCCGGCCGCGCTCGCCGGCGTCCAGCCAGGCTGGACACTGCTCGCCACCGACGGACGCCCGCCCGGCGAGGTCCTCGGCCTCGGCAGACTCGCCGAGGGCCAGCTCGTCCGCTGCGACTTCCTCGACCAGTCCGGCGGCCCCCGCCACCTCGAAATCCGCGCCCGCCGCCTCTCATACCCGCCGGTTCGCGACGCCCGCCGCCTCGACGGCGAGGTCCTCCTGCTCGCCTTCGACACCTTCGATCTGCCCGCCGCCCGCTGGTTGCGCGCCGAGCTCAAGCGGCAGCCGCCGGTCCGCGGTCTCATTCTTGATCTGCGCAACAACACCGGCGGCGAGGCGCGCGCCCTCGCCGCCATCCTCGCCGAGATCTTCCCCGCCCAAGTCGACATCGGCCGGATCCGTTCGCGCGGCGAATCCGGACTGGACGCGCGCCGTTCACCGCACCACTCCCGCGCCGCCCATTATTCCGGTCCGCTCGCGGTCCTGGTCTCGGAAACCTCCGCCAGCGCGGCCGAAATCCTCGCGGCCGTCGTGCAGCACCACCGGCGCGGCGTGGTAGTCGGCACCGCGACTCCCGGCAACGTCCTGATCTGCGTGCGCTGGCCGCTTCCCGGCGGCGGGGAACTCCAGCTCAGCGTCTACGATTTCATCGGCCCCGACGGTCACCGCCTCGAAGGCCGCGGCATCGCACCCGATCTCGTGATCGCCCCCGCCCCCGGCGCCACCCCCGATCCGCAACTCGAGGCCGCATTGCAGGCCCTGCGCCCTCCCCCCGCCGCCCCGCCCCCGACCCCGGCCTCCCCGCGCCCCGCCAAATAAGTTCACGACCGTGAACTTATTTGGTCGGAAACAACCGACAGAGCACGCCCCGGTTCGCCACCCCGGGGGAACGCCCCCCGACATCTCATTGCATCGCGTTCGGAAACCGACCGGTCCTTCCGCCTCAAGGCCGTCGGGCTCGCGCGCCGCGGGGCGGCCAGCGGAGTCGGCGGGCCATTGGGCGCCATGCTCGTGCTCGACGGCCGCATCGTTGGCCGTGGGCAAAACCGAGTCACCAGCACCAACGACCCGATGGCGCACGCCGAGATCAGCGCCCTTCGCGATGCCTGCGTTTCGCTCGGCTGCATCGTTCTTGCCTGCAACCGTGCCGCGCCCCCGGTGCCTGTGCTCCTCGACTCGCTCAGGGCGGCGAGAATCCGCGAACGCACCGACCTGCCTCCGCAATTGGTCTGATCGCGCGCTCGGAAGGCGCCGCAAACCCCACCTCGCACCCCAGCCGCCCCTCCGCTTCTGGCTTGAAACGTCGCCCCGCCCCCAGTCTCCTCGGCGGTTCATGCTCAGCCCCCGCACGCTCTCCGCTCTGCCGTTCCTGCTCGCTGCCGGCGCACTCGCGCAATCGGCCGCCGAGCCCGTCGTGCAGCTCGATCCCTTCCCCGTCACCGCGCATCCGTCCGGCGCTGACGAACGCGCCGCCGCCGTCTGGGTCGTCGCGCCCGATGCCGCCGCGCTGCCGCCCGCCCGCCTCGCCGATCTCCTGCTCGGCGTGCCCGGTCTCACCATCGACCAGCCCGGCGGTCCCGGCGGCCGCTCGACCCTGTACCTGCGCGGCGGCGAGGAAAACCACACCCTCGTTTTCCTCGACGGCATTCCGCTCAACGACCCGACCAACAACCGCGGCGGCGCCGTCGACCTCGCCCTCCTCGAGCCCGCCCTCCTGCGCTCTGCCGCCGTCGTCCGCGGCGCCGCTTCCGTGCGCTACGGCCCCGATGTCCTCGCCGGTGTCGTCCACCTCGGCGGCGAGTCGGCCCCCGCCAACAACACCACACTGCTCGCCGAAGGCGGCGGCGACGGTTTTCGTCGCGGCGCAGTGAGTACCAACCGCGTGCTCGCCGACGGCAACTCCTCCTTCCACCTCGGCCTCGCCGGCACCGACGATGGTGAACGCGCGGACGGCAGCCGCGCCGAACGTCGCTTCTTCCGCGGCGCGATCAACACGGCCTTCGGCGCCACGAACCTCCAGGTCGCCCTCTGGCACGCCCGCCACAACGCCGACTCGTTCCCCGACGAAAGCGGCGGTATTGAATACGCCGTGCTGCGCGATCTTGAGCACCGCGAAAACCGCCAGACCGCCGCCTCCCTGCGCCTCGACGGCAAGGCCGGCGAAGGCCGTTGGCGCGTCAGCGCCGACGCCGCGCAGTTCGATGCCGCCGTCACCTCGCCCGGCGTGGTCGCGCCTCCGGACAATCCCTACGCCGGCGTCCCCGCCAGCAACGACGACACCCGTCTGCGCCGTTACCGCGCCGCGCTTGGCTACGAGCAGAATCTCGCCAGCTGGACCACCGCCGTGGGCCTCGACGCCCAGCGCGAGGAAGGCCGTGACACCGGCTCGCTCCAGTTCGGGCCGATGACCCTGCCGACCAGCTTCTCCGCCGAGCGCGACCGCCTCGGCGCCTACGCCGAAACCAGCGGCCCGCTTTGCGAAACGGTCACCCTTGTCGCCGGCGCCCGCGCCGACCACTACGACGACGGCAAAACCCGCGGCACTTTCCGCGGCGGCCTGCTCGCGAAGCTCGACTCCACCACGCAATGGCGCCTCAACGCCGGCACGTCCTTCAAGCCCGCCAGCTTCTACGCCCTCGCGAATCCACTTGTTGGCGACTCAAACCTGAAGCCCGAGCGCGCCCGCTCCTTCGACACCGGCCTGCGCCGCACGTTCGCCGAGGGCCGCCTGCTCGTCGACCTCACCGCCTTCGCCACCCGCATCCGCGACGGCGTGGACTACGACCCGCTGCGCGGTCGCCTCGTCAACCGCGCCGGGATCCAGAGCCGCGGCGCCGAGCTCGCCACGACCTGGCGCGCGTGCAACACTCTCTCGTTCGCCGGTTCGCTCACGTACACCGACGCCCACAGCAACCCCGGCCACGAACGCCTGCGTTCACGCCCGGCCTGGCGCGGCGGCGTGTCCGCCACCTGGACACCGCGGGCCGCGCTCGATCTCACCGCCGCGCTCACCGCCACCAGCGATCTGCGCGACAACTCCAAGCCCACCGGCGACGTCATGGTCGGCGGCTGGGCCCGGCTCGACCTCGCCGCCCGCTGGCGCGTGACGAAGCAGTTCGCCGTCACCGCCGCGCTCGACAACGCCCTCGACCAGACCTACGCCGAAGCCGTCGGCTTCACCGCCCCCGGCCGTCGCCTCCGCCTCGGCGTGCAGGCGCAGTTCTGAGACTGCGCGTACCGCCGCAATAACCAGGGCGACCCCATTCCGGAGGTCGCCCTTTGTGTTTGGCTCAAGGCCGGCCGCTCAAAGCTCGATCTGCTCGAGAAGCTTCAGGAGTTCCTCCTTGGGCTTCACCGGGTTGCAGCTGACCAGCAGCGCGAGCTTCTTCTCCGGGTAGCGCACGAGCACGATGGCGGAATCGCCGTCCGCAGCGTCGGCGAGCACGCCCGCGAACGCCGGGCGCTTCTTGTGCTCGAACTTCGCTTCAACCTTCAACGCCTCGCTTTTCTCCAAACCGTCGGCGATGGCGAGCGGCAGGATCGTCACGCCCATCGCGCCGCCGCGGGTATCGAGGAGGTTCACCGTGTGGCCGCCGCCGATGCTCTCGGGCGCCATCGTGGTGTATCCGGGAAGGTGAAGCTTGGCGACGATGGCCTCGAACTGCTCCGACGAGAGCTTCACCCCGGCGGGTTCGGCCTTCGGCGCGGGTTTCGGCGCCGGCTTCTTCGCGACCACCGGTTTCGGGGCGGGCTTCGGGGCCGGTGCGGGAGCGGGCTCCGCCTCCTCGACCACCGGTTTCCGCGGCGCAGGTTTCGCCTGGCGTTTTGGCGTCTCCTCCTCCTCGTCCGCGCCTGGCGGCTGGCCGCCCATGATCCCGCCAAGCAGGCCGGAGAGATCGGGCATGTCCTCAAACTTCACATCCTTCGGCAGCTCAAAAACGGAACCCGGGATCGAAGCGTTCTCCTCGAACCTCGTCGCCACGGTCGAAGTCGTCACACCCATCATCGTGCCCTCGGTCTTGAGCGGCACGCCCTTGTAGCTCCAGGTCTTGAAGCCCCACAGCTCGAATACCATGCAGGTGCGGCCGAGGAACTCCTCCGGCGGGAGGATGCGCCCGCCGTTCCCCTCCACGAAATCCTTCACGAAGGCGCGGCTGGTGTCGCCCTGCGCGCCCTTGCCCAGCTGCTTCGCCATCTTCTCGGCCTGCTCGAGGCTCATCTTCATGCCGGTCTTCTTCTGGAGGTCGGCCGTGTAGATCCACCCCTTGAGCAGCCAGCTCATGGTCTCAGTCTGCTCGGTCTTCGCGCGCCCGAGGAATTTCGTCGTGTTGGACGTCTTCTGGAGCCGCGCGGATTTGCGGCCGGAGTCGCCGACCCAGAACGTCTCGGTGCCGGTGGCGTTGACCCCTTTGCCGGTGGTGGTCGTCTGGTACTCGACGATCGCCGAGTTCAGTTCGAAGAGGTATTCCTTTTTCTGGGCGTTCGCCGGCAGGACCGTGACGAGCGCGCCGAGGAGGAGGGAGAACAGGGAGAAACGCAGGTTCATGACGATGGGCAGGGGGTGCTGAGCCCGTCCGGTCCCGAGTCCACGTCGTTCCGGCAGCCTGCCGCAACGGCGAGAATCCGGCTCCGGCGGGCGGTATTCTTCGCTCTCCGACCTTCGCGCCGGCGAGGGCGGGCGGGCAAACCTTTTCTGGGCCGGGCACCGCTGGCGGGAATGGCGTCGGGCTTTCGGTGGCAGGGACGCCGCTCCGTCGGCGTCCAGTGCGCGCGACGCTCGACCGGCGGCGGTGGCCTGCAATGACAGACGCCGACGGAGCGGCGTCCCTACCCGCATTTCAGTAGCTCGTCTTGTCCAGCTTCACCTTGCCGCGGAAGATCCAGTAGATGCTCGCCGTGTAGGCCAGCACCACGGGTACGCCGAGGATCGCCATGGTGAGCATGATGCCGAGGGTCTTCTGCGAGGAGGCGGCGTTGAAGGCGGTGAGGCTGTGCTCGGGGAACGGATTGCTGAAAACAAGGTTCGGATACGAGCCCACGCCGAAGATCGCCATCAGGCCGGCCATCGCCGCGCAGGAGGAGAGGAAGGCGAAGAACTCCTTCCCGCGGCTGACCTCGCGCGGGATGTTCGCGATCGCCAGCACCACCAGCACCACGATGCCGAAGAACCACGGCTCGCGGCGAAACGCCTCGGTGATGTGCGGGATGTAGAGCAGCGTGGCGAGCGTCACGATCGTGTAGCAGAGGATGAAGGCGATGATCAGCGGGTTGACCCAGCGGCGCACGCGCTCCTGCAGTTCGCCCTCGGTCTTGAGCACAAGGTAGATCGTCCCGTGCATCGCGAAGAGCGCGACGGTCGTCACGCCCATTGCCAGCGCGTACGGGTGCAACATGCCCAGGAAGGTGCCGGCGAACTCGCCCTCGGCGTCGAGGGGCACGCCCCAGGCGATGTTGCCCATCGCCACGCCGATGAGCAGCGCCGAGCCGGTGCTGCCGGCCGCGAACCCAACATCCCAGCACGCCCGCCAGCGCGGCGAGGGGTGCTTGCTGCGGAACTCGATCGCCACCGCGCGGAAGATCAACGCACACAGCAGCGCCATGAACGCGAGGTAGAAGCCGGAGAACACCGTGGCGTACACCATCGGAAACGCCGCAAAGAGCGCGCCGCCGCCGGTGACCAGCCACACCTCGTTGCCGTCCCAGACCGGCCCGATGGCGTTGAGGAAGACGCGGCGGTCCTCGTCCTTCTTGACGGCGAAAAGATGGATCACGCCCACGCCGAGGTCGAAGCCGTCGAGGATCACATACCCCGTGAACAGCACGCCCACGAGGAGGAACCACGTCGTGTTGAGATCGAGAGTACCGAAGTTCATGCGGAAAGCCCTTTCGTCGGAACAACGCAACGGACGCCAGAAGAGAACGAAGAAAACAACGGTCCGGAGTCCGAACGGGAGCTGCGCACCCAGGAGGTCGTGCGGACCCGGCGCGTGCGTGCCGCTCCAGCCCGCGTCCGCCCATCGTTCCCTTCGTTGCCTCTCAAGAAACACGAAGGGTTTCTTGCCTGGTGCCCCCCGGTCTGCGGGTTCCCAGCTTCTGTCGGATTCATCCGCGTTGGAAGTTCGGTGTTCACTGTTCGGAGTTCGCCTTGGTTTTGCCGCCGCCGAAGCCCAGCGCGAGCTTGCCGGTGGGTTGCAGATCGGCCTCGTCGGGGCCGTGTTTGATCTTCTCGTTGAGCAGGAAAACGAACACCGCGAAGAGCAGCAGGTAGACGACACCGAACATCACCATCGACGCGACGACGTGGTTGGCGGAGACGACTTTCGAGAGCCCCTCGGAGGTCTTGAGCAGGCGGTAGACGATCCACGGTTGGCGCCCGACCTCGGCGGCCCACCAGCCGGCCTGATTGGCGATCTGGGGCCCGAGCACCGAGAGCGTGAGCGCGCCGAGCAACAGAGGCGATGTCTCCAGTTTTCCCCGCCACAGCGCCCAGCCCGCCCACGCGGCGAGCCCGATCAACGCAAAGCCCACGGCGACCATGAAGTGATAGAGCTGGAAGGTGAAGTTCACCGGTGGGCGGCCGTCGGGGAGCACGGCGGGGTCGTTGAGGCCCTTCACGACCGTCTGCGTATCGCCGCCGATCAGCCAACTGAGCATGCCGGGGATGGCGAGGCCGTGGGTCTTCTCGTTCTTCTCATCGACCCAGCCGAAGAGGTAGAGCGGGGCCTGCGCGGTCGTCTCAAACTGGCCTTCGAAGGCCGCGAGTTTGGCCGGCTGGTGCTGCGCCACCCCGGCGGCGCTCTTGTGACCGGTGGCGAGCGAGAGCAGGGCCGAGCCGGCGGCCACAGCGAGCCCGAGCTTCACGGAGGCCAGGCCGAAGTCGCGGTGGCGTTTCTTGAGCAGGTACCACGCGCCCACGCTGACCATCAGCCAGGCGCCCGCCTGCCAGCAGCCCATGAGGGTATGCGAGAGGCGGTCCATCGACGAGGGGTTGAAGACCATCGCCCAGAAATCGGTGATCTCCGCGCGCGCCTTCAGCCCCTCGCCCACGATGTGGTAGCCGGCGGGCGTTTGCATCCAGGAGTTGGCCACAATGATCCAGACCGCGGAAAAATGCGCGCCGAAGGCCACCATGCAGGTGGCGAAGAAGTGCAGCCTGGGCCCGACCTTGTCCCAGCCGAAGAGCAGGATCGCGAGAAAGCCCGATTCGAGGAAGAACGCGAAGATGCCCTCCGCCGCCAGCGCGCTGCCGAAGACGTCGCCCACATAGCGTGAATACGTGGCCCAGTTGGTGCCGAACTCGAACTCCATCACGATGCCCGTGGCCACGCCGAGTGCGAAGGTCAGCGCGAAGACCTTCGTCCAGAAGCGCGCCATCTGGTGGTAGAGCGGCTTCTTCGTCCACAGCCACATCGACTCGTTGATCACCAGCAGCAGCCCCAGCCCGATACTCAGCGGCGGGAAGAGATAGTGGAACGAGATGGTGAGCGCGAACTGGAGGCGCGAGAGCAGAAGGACATCCATGGGAAGCGCCGATATTGCCGCGCCGCGGCGGCCCACCGCAAGCCGGGAGGCGCGGGCCTCCGGCCGCGCCAAAGCTCCGTCGGTGGAGCCGCTTGCCCCACGCGGGTCGCGCGCTCCGCCGGCACCCAAACCTCCAGCCGCAGCCTACCGCCTCGAAACAGGTGTCACTGCCTGCGTCTCCTGACTCCGCAACCTCCCGGGGCGCCAGCATTCTGCCGTTCGACTGGGCAACGCCGCGCGCACTCCCGCCTTGCTCCGCGGCCGGCGGCTTCCAGCGTCCGCTTCCGTGTCCCGCCGTTCGCCACGCTCCGCCTTCGCCGCCGCCCAGGCGGCCAAGGCCACCGACCGCCGCCCCAGTGCCGGCAGTCGCGCCCTGCTCGTGGTCGACAACCGGCCGCTTCAACGCGCCGCGTGGACCCAACTGCTCGCCGCTCGCAAGCGCCTCACGAAGGCCACCGCCGATCTCCACCGTCACGAAAACGTGGACGAGCCGGCCTTCCTCTCCTGGTCCGCCCGCGCGCACCCCGAACTCCTCACCGAGCTGCGCGAACTCGCCGCCCAATACGCGGAGAAAGCTCGGCTCGTCAGCTCCGTCGAGAACGAAGCCTTCGCCACTGGCCGCCGCCCCGAACGGGTTTGGCGCGCCCGCCAGAAGCCTCCGTCCCCCGGCGTCACGCCGCCACCCGAGCGCACCGCCGCCGGTGATCCGTGGGACGACCCCTTCGGCCCCGCCGCAGCTTCGGACGCGGGCGCGCAGGATCCGTTTGGTTCGGCTGAATACGAAAGACTCATGGAGGAGTTCTTCGCCGAAAACGGCATCTCGCCCGACGACCCGGCCGCGGCCGGCTTCCGCGAGAGCATCGGCGGCTTCCTCGGCTTTCCTGCGCCCAAACCCCAGTCGGCCCCCGACGATCCCGCCCGCGAGATCTACCGTCGGCTCGTGCAACACCTCCATCCCGACCGCGGCGGCGAGTGGACGCCCGCCCGCGCCCGCCTCTGGCACGAGGTCCAGCAGGCCTGGACTGCCCGCGATCTCGATTGGCTCTCCCGCCTCGAAGTCGAATGGGAGGCCGCCACCGAACTGCTCGGCCCGGCCAGCCCGGTGGGCCGCCTGCTCCAGGCGTTGCAGGAGATTGAGGCCGCCCGCCGCGATTCCGACCGCCGGGTCCGCGCCTATCGCGGCACGCCGGCCTGGCGTTTCACGTTGTTGCCCGCTCCCGGTGCCGCGCTGCTCCGCCGCCTCGAGCAGGAGCTCCTCGGCGAGATCGAGCGCCTGCGCTTCGGCCTGGAGGATATTGAAGGGATCATCGCCGACTGGGAACGCGCGATGCAGCCCCGCCGCGCTCGTCGCCGCCGCGGCCGTACGATCGAGCCGGATCCAATGGCAGATCCGGACGTGGATCTCTTCTGAAGTGCGCCCTGCCTCAGAGCGCCACCTGCGCGAGCAGCTTCATGAGTTCGGCGCGGCGGACCACCGGCTTGGCCGAGAGGAACAATCCCATGCGGTGCTCGGGATATTTCACGATGATGAAGGCCATCTCCTCGCCCTCCTCATCCTTCAACTGCGCGAAGAACGCCTCGTGCCCGTTGTGCGTGAAGCGCGACAGCTTCCCCGCCGCACCCTTCTCGAACTTCTCCCCGATGCTCGCCCGCTGGGCCATGACATAGAAGGCGCGCTCCGGCGGACTCACCAGGATCAACCCGTGGTCGCCGTCCTGCGACATCTCCGGCATGCGATGGAAACCCTCCATCTGGACCTTCGCCACGGCCTCCCTGAACTGCGCCAGCGACAGCGTCGACGGCGGACCGTCGTCCTCCGCCTCCTCGCTCACGCCGGCCGGCAGCTCGGGCTCGTCCTCGGCCTGCGCGAGCGCAGCGGGAGCCGCCCACCAGGCGGAGATCACAAGGAGAAACGCGGAGAGGCGGAGCAAAGTCATTGGTGAAGTCTGGGGTCGGGTGGAAGGAAGTCGGAAAGCCGGACGGCGCCGGCGTCGCGCACTGTCGGTGACGCCCGTCCATCGCGCCAGCGTTTTCCGCGGGCGACCGCGCAAGGAAATCCGTCCGCGTGCACCGCCAGCCCGCCTCCGGCAGGAATTTGCCGGCACGCGCACGCCACCTTGAGCCGGATCAAAGCCGCGGGCGCCCGGCCGGGGTATGGTGTCGCTATGGCCACGGCTCGATCGTCCAACCTCCGCCACCTCCTGCTCCCCCGTGGGCACGGGGCGTGGAGTCGGGCGCTCGAGCCGGTCGCGCTCGGCCTCGTCGTCGCCGCCGGGTTGAGCTGACGCCGCGCCGCTCTCCCCTATCCTCTTCCCATGAGTTCACGCACCCTCCTCCCCTCCGACGGCGCCGGCACTTTGCCGTTGGCCGCGTCGACACAATTCTCCGACAGCGGCATCGTGAGCCGCACGATCCTCTCCGCCGGCCGCACCCGCGTGGTGCTCTTCGGTTTCGCCGCCGGACAGGAGCTCACCGAGCATGCGACGCCCGCCCGCGCCCTCGTGCAGATGCTCTCGGGCCGCGCCGAGTGGACGCTCGCCGGCGAGAAACGCACCCTCGCCGCCGGCGAACTGCTCCACATGCCGCCCGGCCTGCCCCACGCTGTGCGCGCCGCCGAGCCGTTCTCGATGCTGCTCACGCTCGTGCGGGAAACCGATTCCTCCGGTCCCATCCCCAACGGCGACGGCATGGAATGAGCAGCACCGTTCGACGTGGTTTCGAGTGACGCCTTTCGGGCGCCGAACTCGAGTTTCAGGTTTCAGCGTTCCGCGTTTCGTGTTCAAAAGTTCACTATTCACCGCCCACAGTCTACTGCCCACCGTCCACTGCCCACCGTCCACCGTCATGGCCGCACCGAAGAACCAACGCCTCGATGTCCGCCCCCTGCTCGCGCGTGGGGAACAGCCCTGCGACGCGGTCGACGCCGCCCTCGCCACGCTCAAGCCCGGCCAGGGGCTCACCGTGGTCGCGCCGTTCCTGCCCTCGCCGCTGATCGAGCGCTGCAAGGCCGCGGGCTACTCCGCCCGGGTCGAACGCAGCAGCGACGGCGGCTGGCAGGTTGATTTTCGACGCGACTGAACGCCGAAGTGCGCCAACGTGCCCGCATGTCCGACCGGCCCGCCGAGCTGCGCACCGTCGCCCTCGCCCACACCCTGCAGGCGTGCGAGCTGTTCGCGGGCCTGCCCGCCGCCGACCTCGAGGCGATCGCGGCCTTCGCCGTGCTCAAGCCGCTTGCGAAAGGCGCGCTGCTGTTCCGCGAGGGCGAGGTGAGCGAGGGTTTTTATGTCGTGCAGCGCGGGGCCGTGAACGTCCATCGCGTGAGCCCGGCGGGCAAGGAGCAGGTCATCCACGTCTTTCGTCCGGGCGAATCGTTCGCCGAGGCCACGCTCGCCACCGGCACCGGGTATCCGGCCGACGCCCGCGCCGTCGAGGCGAGCGCCGTCGTGCTCGTGCCGCGTGCGCCGATGGTCGCCCTGCTCGGCCGCCGACCCGATCTCGCGCTGCGCATGCTCGGCGCGATGAGCCAGCACCTGCGCGTGCTCGTCGGCCTGCTCGACGACCTCACGCTCAAGGATGTGGAGACGCGCCTGCTCAACTGGCTGGCCAAGCGCTGTCCGCCCGCCGCCGGCGGCGAGGTCGCGGTTGAATTGCGCGGCACCAAGCGCACCCTGGCCGCCGAGCTCGGCACGACGAGCGAGACACTCTCGCGCACCTTCGCCCGCCTGCGCACCGCCAACCTGATCCGCGTCGAACGCAGCGCCGTGCACGTCCGCGACTGCGCGGCCTTGCGGGCGCGTTTCGCCAGCCTGCTCGGCGAGTAGGGCCACCGTCCACACGCCCCGCCGGACGCGATCCCGCCCCGCCAACGGCACCCCGCATCCACCCGCCACCCCCGGGTCCGCCGAGGCGAAACGTACATTTCCGTGATGCGACCGTATCACGGAAATGTACGTTTCGCCCGGGCGCCGGCGTTGGGCGCGGCGCGCTTTCGCCTTCGCTAAACGGCGAAAAGCCACCATTGGTTTGACCCACATCAATCTCCCGCGGCCCGCGCCCTTGCCCCCCAGCGCACCCGGCCGACGATTCCTTCCCATGAAAGCGAACGTGATTTCCGGCACGTTGCTCGGGGGCCTCATCGGTCTGGCCCTCGGGGTCGGCGCGTACACGTTCGTCTACGCCAAGGGCTATTCCTACCTCTCCAACGACCCGCGCGCGTGCGCCAACTGCCACGTGATGGAGAACCAGTACTCCGGTTGGCTCAAGTCGAGTCACCATTCCGTGGCGACCTGCAACGACTGCCACACCCCGCACAACCTCCTCGGCAAGTACGCCACCAAGGCCGAAAACGGCTTCTGGCACTCCTTCTACTTCACCACCGGCACCTACCCGGAGAATATCCAGGCCCGTGCAGTCAGCCGCCGCATCACCGAGAACGCCTGCCGCCGCTGCCACTCCGACCTCGCCGCCGACCTCGCCTCCCCGCACGCCAATGCCGCCGGACTCTCCTGCCTCCACTGCCATGGCCACGTCGGCCACATGAAGTGAAGCAACGAAACAAGTAACACGTACCAAGTAGCAGGTTACCCGGACTCCGCCCTCGCTCCTCGCCACTCGCCTTCCGCGGCCTTCGGCCACCGACCACTGTCCACCGCTCACCGTCCACTGCCATGAACCCCTCCTCGCCCCGCCGCGGCTCCGTCGCCCGCTTCCTCCTCGCCGCCACCGCCGCCGCGCTCGTCGCCGTCGGCGCCCTCGCCCTGCTGCTCAACATCTTCGAGCGCAAACAGGAAGCGAAGAATCCCTTCTTCAAGGTCGTCGAACTCACCGACGACACCACCGACCCCGCCGTCTGGGGTAAGAACTTCCCGCTGCAGTACGACGACTACAAGCGCACCGTCGACCAGGAGCGCACGCGTTACGGCGGCAGCGAGGCGCTCCCGCGCACCCCGACGGCCGATGACCCCCGCGCCACCGTCGCCCAGTCGAAGATCGAGGAGGACCCGCGCCTGAAGAAGATGTGGGCCGGCTACGCCTTCGCCGCCGATTTCCGCGAGGAACGCGGCCACGCCTACATGCTCAGCGACCAGACCATCACCGACCGCCAGAAGGTCGTGAAACAGCCCGGCGCGTGCCTCAACTGCCACGCCTCGACGTACACCGCGTACAAAAAAATCGGCGACGGCGACCTCCAGAAGGGCTTCGAGAAGATCAGCGCCATGCCCTACGCCGAGGCCGCCACGCACGTCGAACACCCCGTCGCCTGCATCGACTGCCACGACTCGCAGACGATGGCCCTGCGCATCACCCGCCCGGCCTTCATGGAGGGCATGCGCAACCTCAAGGCCGCCCAGGGCGTGAAGGACTACGACGTCAACCGCGACGCCACCCGCCAGGAGATGCGCAGCTTCGTCTGCGGCCAGTGCCACGTGGAATACTATTTCAAGGGCGCCGAGAAGAAACTGACGTACCCTTGGCACAACGGCACCAAGGTCGAGCAGATGCTCGCCTACTACGACCAAGTCGGATTCAAGGACTGGACACACAAGGACACCGGCGCCCCCGCCCTCAAGGCCCAGCACCCCGAATTCGAACTGTGGAGCCAGGGCATCCACGCCCGCAGCGGCGTCGCCTGCGCCGACTGCCACATGCCCTATAAGCGCGAGGGCGCCCACAAGATCAGCAGCCACCACGTGCGCTCCCCGCTGCTCGACATCAACCGCGCCTGCCAGACCTGCCACAAATGGTCCGAGGCCGAGCTCAAGGACCGCGTCGAGACGATCCAGACCCGCTTCCACAACCTGCGCAACGTCGCCATGGACGCCCTCATGGACCTCATCGACGACCTCAAGTCCGCGAAGGCCGCCGGCGCCTCCGACGAGCAGCTCAAGGATGGCCGCGAGTTCCAGCGCAAGGCGCAGTTCTACTTCGACTTCGTCGAGGCCGAGAACTCCACCGGCTTCCACGCGCCCGACGAGGCCGCCCGCATCCTCGGCGAATCCATCGATTTCAGCCGCAAGGGCCAGAAGGCCGTGCGCGCGCTGCTCCCGCCCCCGGCCGCTCAGCCCACCGCGGCGGCGCCGGTGCCGGCGCAACCGTAACCCTCCCACCAAGACAGGCCAGCGCGCCTGCTGTTCTGCGCTACACCCAGGGCCGGTCGTTCGCGACCGGCCCTGCTGCGTTGCGCGGCGGGCAGGAGCCGCGGCCCTCCGCGCAACGCCCGGACAGAAGCGTCTCGCTTCCGCCCCGCGTCGCGCCGAGACCCCGTCCGCCGAGCCTGCGACTCGCTGCGGGAAAACCGCCGGAAGCGCGGCAGGCCGGCGCGCCCGCACCCCGTAGGGCGCGTCTTCAGACCGCCCCGTCCTGCACCGCGCTCGCATCCGGCAGTGCGCCCCCCAGCAGCCCGGTCGCCCCACAGGGCCGAGCTCCGGCCCCCAGTTCGGCTCCCAGCCACAGCACAAAATCGTGTTCCGATCGGAACAGAAATGCGTGCTGTGCCCCACGGCACCGAGGCCCACCCCGGCCCCAAAAGACGCAAATCCCTGTCACGGTCGGACACAATTCTGCGTCCTGCGCTCGGGCAGGTGTCGAGTGACTGCGAGCCAGAGGACGCAAATCTCTGTCGCGGTCGGACACGATTCTGCGTCTTTGCCCCGCCGTTCGCGCGAAATGGGGCGCCGTGCTCCGGGTTTGAAACCCGCGCCGGCTCCCGCAAGCCTCCGCCCCGCGTGCAGACCTCCAGCGACTCCTCCCCCGTTCTCGTCACCGGCGCCAGCGGCTTTGTCGGCGGCAAACTCGTCGAACGCCTCCTCGCCGACGGCCGCCGCGTGCGCGCCTTCAGCCGGCGGCCGTTGCCGGCTCTCGAGGCCCGCGGAGTCGAGATCGTCCTGGGCGAACTCGCCGACCGCGCCGCGCTCGCCCGCGCCTGCGCGGGAGTGAATTCGGTTTTCCACGTCGCCGCCCGCGTCGGCGTGTGGGGGCCGGCGCGCGAGTTCCACGCCGTCAATGTCGTGGGCACGGCCAACCTCCTCGCCGCCGCCCGCGCCGCCGGCGTCCCGCGCTTCGTGTACACGAGCTCGCCCAGCGTCGTCTACTCCGGCGGCGACCTGCGCGGAGCCGACGAAGCCGCGCCGCTCTGCACCGTCGCGCCCTGCGCGTATCCTACCTCCAAGGCCGAGGCCGAGCGCCGCGTCGCCGCCGCCAACGCGCCCGGGTTCCGCACCGTCGCGCTGCGCCCGCACCTGGTCTGGGGGCCGGGCGACCATCACCTCGTGCCCCGCGTCGTCGCCCTCGCCCGCGCCGGGCGCCTGCGCATCGTCGGCACCGGCGAAAACCGGGTCGATCTCACGCACATCGACAACGTCGTCGACGCCCACCTGCTCGCCGAACGCGCCCTGGTCGCGCCCGTGGCACCCGCCGCCGGTCGCGCGTATTTCATCACCAACGGCGAACCGGTCGCCCTGTGGCCGTGGATCAACGACCTGCTCCTGCGCCTCGGCGCGATGCCGATCCATCGCCGCGTCTCCCGCCGTGCGGCCGTCGCCGCCGGGGCGGTGTGCGAGGCGCTCTGGACCCTGTTCCCGCTCGAGGGCGAACCGCCGATGACACGGTTCGCCGCCAAGGAGCTCGCCACCGACCACTGGTTCTCGATCGAGGCCGCCCGCCGCGACCTCGGCTACGAGCCACGCGTCACGATGGCCGCCGGGCTCGAGGATTACATCGCCCTCCTGCGCCGCCAGCCCGCCGGCTCCCAGTAGTCGCCCCGCCACCTTTCCCGTTGCCTCGCCGGAGGGCGGCGCGTTGCTTCTCGCGCATGGCCAAAGCCTCCCAAGCCACCTGGGGCGGTCGCTTCTCCAGCGGTCCCGCCGACTTGATGCTCCGCTTCAGCGAGTCCGTGTCGTTCGACCAGCGCCTCGCGCCGTTCGACATCGCGGGCAGCAAGGCCCACTCGGCCATGCTGGCGCACGTCGGCATCCTCTCGCCGGCTGAGCGCGACGCCATCCACAAGGGCCTCGACGCCGTCCTCGCCGAAATCGAGACGGGCAAGTTCGTGTGGGACACGAAGCTCGAGGACGTGCACATGAACATCGAGCACGCCCTCAAGCAGCGCGTGCCCGCCGCCGCCAAGCTCCACACCGCCCGCAGCCGTAACGACCAAGTGGCGACGGACATGCGGCTCTATTTCAAGCACGCCTGCCGCGAGATCGCCGTGCGCCTGCGCGCGCTCCAACGCGTGCTCGTCGACCTCGGCCACCTGCACCAGGACATCTACATCCCCGGTTACACGCACCTCCAGCGCGCGCAGCCGGTCTCGATCGCGCACCACCTGCTCGCCTGGGTCGAGATGGTCGGGCGCGATGTGCGCCGCTTCGAGGAAGTGGCGGAGCACGCCAACGTCTGCCCGCTCGGCGCGGGCGCGATCGCCGGCACCACGCTGCCCATCGACCGCGAGTTCGTGGCGAAACAGCTCGGCTTCGTCGACGCCAAGGGCCGCCCGCAGGTCACGCCCAACAGCATGGATACAGTCGCCGACCGCGATCTCTTCCTCGAGTTTGCGTCCGCCGCCGCCATCGCCGGTGTGCACTTCTCGCGCATCGCCGAGGATCTCATCCTCTGGAGCTCGGCCGAATTCCGCTTCATCGACCTGCCCGACGCCTTCTGCACGGGCTCCAGCCTGATGCCGCAGAAGAAGAACCCCGACGCCGCCGAGCTGCTCCGCGGCAAGAGCGGCCGCCTCGTGGGCAACCTCCAGACGTTGCTCGTCCTCGTGAAGGGCCTGCCGCTCACCTACAACCGCGACCTGCAGGAGGACAAGCCGCCGCTCTTCGACAGCCACGACACGCTCGTGATCTGCGCCGAGGTGCTCGCCGGCACGCTGGCCGGCGCGAAGGTGCGCGCCGACGCCTGCGCCGACGCGGTGGCTGATCCGCTCCTGCTCGCGACCGACCTCGCCGACTACCTCGTCGACCGCGGCGTGCCGTTCCGCGATGCGCACCACGCCGTGGGCGCGCTCGTGAAATGCGCCGAGGGCCTCGGCGTGCCGCTGCCCGAGGTGCCGCAGGAGGAGGCGCAGAAGATCCACCAGGAATTCGCGAAGGACTGGCCGACGGTGTTCAACCTCGGCCGCGCGATGCTCGCCCGCCGCGGCACCGGCATGCCCTCGCCCAAGCAGGTGAAGCAGCAACTCTCCCGCTGGCGCAAAGCGCTGGCGGAGTGAGGGGCGCGTGAAGGTCGGAATCGGAAGCGACAGAAGGTAACAAAGTGAACGAAGGAAGAGCATGAAGATCCGTCCGATGTGGTTTTGCCGAGTCGTCGCGTTTTTGGTCTCCGTGCTGTTGTTCGCTAGCTGTGCAACGAAGCCCGTACTCCATTCCGAGATTCCGGGCTTCTACGGCTCAGTGCCCGTACCGACAGGGTATGATGAGTTGGTAGGGATCGATCTCCGCCCGGATTTCACCTACACGCTCACGCATCAGGTGATGAACCATGACATCTTCGGAAAAGATGAGGGAACCTGGACCTTCCAGAATGGACTGGTGGAGCTTGCGACTACTGTCCATGGCGCCGCTGATGGACCGAACTTTCTTCCGTATTATTGCGCGAAATTGAGGGTGCTCAGGCTTCGCGGACGGCTCGTTTTGCAGAGTGAAACGGTTCCGCTGATTTCGATTCCCGGAGGCCCGTTGGTGTTGGCAAAGATGGAGAAGTGAATCGCGACGGACCTCCTCCGTCCTTCGTGACCTTCGTTCCCTTCTGTCGCCTTCCGATTCCGCGGAATGCGGTGAGGAGTTGGCGGGCACGAGTTGTCCGGCAGGCCGTGAGGCAATTTGTGGGCGGGCGTAAAGCGCATGGGCGGGTCCCATCTCCGCGGTCTCCGCGCCTCCGCGTGCCACCGCTCCGAAACATTGTCTCACGCGGAGACGCAGAGCGCGCGGAGAACGGATCGCCTGCCGGTCTCCTGTCCCAGCCGGCGTTGGAGCTCTCGTTCTTCAGGGCACCATCGGGAATGATTATCGCTGCTTCGCCAGTTCGGCCTCGATCTCCGCCACGGTGGGGAGGCTCGAGCGGAGGTTCTTGGGCAGCGAGGCGACGAGGCGGGTGCGCCACTCGGCGACGCCGATGGGTTTCTTCACGTCGCGCAGGGCGTACTCGACGGTGAGGCGGCTCTTCCCGCGGCAGAGCAGCAGGCCGATGCTGGGCTGGTCGTCGCGGTGGCGGAGCCGGTCGTCGACGGCCGAGAGATAGAAGTTCATTTTCCCCGCCGCCTCGGGCGTGAACTCGCGGGCCTTCAGGTCGATCACGACGAAGCACCGCAGCTTCAGGTGATAGAAGAGCAGATCGAGGTAGTAGTCCTCGCCGCCGACTTCCAGATGCACCTGCCGGCCGACGAACGCGAAGCCCGCGCCGAGGGAGACGAGGAACTGCTGCACGTGGTCGATCAACCCCTGCTCCAGCTCGCGCTCGCGCGCCGCGGTGGAGAGTGTGAGGAAGTCGAAGATGTAGGGATCGCGCAGCGTCTGCTGCGCGAGGTCGGACTGCGGCGGTGGGAGTGTGGCGGCGAAGTTTGTCACCGCCTTGCCGGCCCGGCGGTGGGCGCGCTGCTCGATCTGCACGGCGAGCACGGAGCGGCTCCAACCGTTGTCGACGGCGGCCCGCATGTACCACGCCCGCGCGGCGCGGTCCTTCACCTTGTCCATGAGGAGGAGATGATGGCCCCATGGCAAAAGTGCAGCAGGCTGCTGCACAATCGACGGGGCGACGGCGTGCAATTGTGCCGCAGGCGGTGGCACAATTGCCACCGAATTCTTATTACCGGCCAAAAGTGCAGCAGCCTGCTGCACTTTTGGCGGCGCTCCGTTCTCGCGGGCAAAGCGCAACATATACTTCAAGTTGCGCACGGAGAATCCCTGCATCTCCGGAAACTCCGCATGACGATCGCGGGCAAGCCGCGGGATGATGGCGGCGCCCCAGCCTTCGTGCGCCTGCGCCTCCATCAGCGCTGTGCCGATATCCCAGTAGAGCCGCAGCAGCTCGTGATTGACGCGGGCGGCGGCGACGAACTGGGCGGAACGGACGCGCGCCTTCAACGCAGTGATCCAGACGGCGTAGCCGGTAGGCAGCCGCAATGTGCGAGCGGTTTTCGCGGATTTCATGGCCGGGCAAACGAGGGTTGCGCGGGGGGCGAGTGCGGGAAGCTGAGACGCGATGCGTCGTGAGGGCAAGGGCGGAGCGGGATTCGGCGGGCGTCATTCCTTGGGTCAGATTTCCAAACCCGGATTTTTAACCACAGAGAACACGGAGTGCACAGAGACCGGAGGAGGTTCGACCTCCGTGCCCTCTGTGGTGAAGTTCTGTTCCTGCCTTTCCATTCCTGGTGCTGGCCTCCCGCGCCAAACGATCTGACTGGCGGGCGTAAAACCGTCCCCTCCGTCGCAAGCGTGAGCGCAGGGGTGTTTGTTCTCCTCGTGACCTTCGTTTCCTTCTGTCGGTCGCTTCCGTGCTCAATTGGGTTCGCGCACTCCGCGATCGGAACTCCGAACCCGGCGCGGCAGAGCCGTAGTAACTGACCTTTCACGGTTTGATTCCGTGCACTCCGTGCAATCTGTGGTCGAGATTCCGGAAGGTTGGACCACCGAATGCACAGAATGCACGGATTCCGGAGTTCTCCATCCGAGGCCCGCCTTTCCGGCCCGGCGTAACCGAGGAGGGGCGTGCGCAGATGAGGTATTTCGAGGGATAGCTGCGCAGAGTGCACAGAGACCGGAAGAGGTTCGACCTCCGTGTCCTCTGTGCCCTCTGTGGTGAAGTGCGGTTCCATCCTTTCCATTCCTGATTTCCTGAGTTCCAGATTTTCCTTCTCCGTCTTCCTCCGCCCGTTCTTGTTCGCGCTGCGTTTCCATGCCGTCCGCCAACTCACAGTCCCCGGTTCCCGCGATCCCGCCCGAGGTCCAGCGGGCGTATCGGCCGGCGCTGGTCTTCTCGTTCTTCAACGCGCTGAATTGGCAGATCGCGCTGGGCACGCCGATGGTGCTGCTGGTCGAGGGACTCGGCGGCGACGCCTTCCAGGTCGGGCTGTGCTTCGCGTTCGTGTACCTGATGACGCCGATCCAGGTGCTCTCGACCTCGCTCCTGCCGCGGTTCGGGTTCCGGCGGATGATGCTCTCGGGCTGGGGGCTGCGCGCGCTGTTCCTGCTGCCGTGCATCGCGCTGGCGTACCTCGGGCGCGACGGGCGCGCGGCGCCGTGGATGGTGTGGGTGATGATCGCCAGCGTGTTCGGCTTCACCTTCTGCCGCTCGCTCGGGAGCTGCGCGTGGTTGCCGTGGCTCTACAAACTGCTGCCGGAGAAGATCCGCGGGCACTACTTCGCGTCGGAGCAGCTCACGTCGAGCATCGCGGGCGTGGGGGTGCTGGTGCTGTGCGCGATCCTCTTCAAGACGTTGCCCCGTTTCGAGGCGTTCATGGTCGCCTATGTGGTGGCGTTCGTCGGCGCGGCGTTGAGCTACCTCGCGCTGCGGCGCATGCCCGACACCGAGAAACCGGCGGCGATCAGCCTGCGGGAGATCGTGCGCGCGGCGCCGGGGGTCTTCTTCCGCCCGAGCCGGTACCGCGCGTTCCTGTGGGCGTCGTGCTGGTACGGATTCGCAACGACGGCGATCGCGCCGTTCTGCATCTACTTCCTGCGCGTCGAGGCCCACATCTCGCCGGGCGACGTGGTGCTGTTCACGACCATGCAGTACACGGGCGTGATGCTCATGGCGTGGCTGGTGCGCGGCGAACTCGACCGGCACGGCCCGCGGCCGTTCTTTTTCGCGGCGCCGCTCGTGTACAGCGCGGTGGCGTTGTTCTGGCTGGCGCTGCTGGCGTTCCGGTTCGACGCCCACGCATACATGCCGTTCGTGTTCCTCGCGATCGGGCTGGGCTACACGCTGTGGGCGGCGACGTATCCGAACTACCTGCCCTCAATCGTGCCCGACGAGAACCGCCCGCTGGTGCTCTCGGTCTACAGCGCGTCGACATCGTTCTTCAGCGGACTCGGGCCGGTGTTGTGGGGGCTGGTGCTCAAGACCGGCGGCGCCACGCCCGGCATGGACCGGAGCTGGTTCCTCGTGTTCTTCGGCTTCGTGCTCGTGAGCATGGGCGGCATGGTGCTGCGGCTGCGCCGTTTCGAGTATCCGGCGGGGCCGCGGGAAACGATCCAGCTCGGCAACGTGCTCCTGCAACCGCAACGCGCCTTCGGCTTCTTCATCAATCTGGTCGACACCTCCCTCGCCCGCGAGGAAGGCAAGCGGCGGTAACGGCGCGTTGAGCGTAGCGTTCGGAGCGGCCGTGGGCAGCCATTCGAGCCTCGGAATTTGCACCACAGAGAGCACGGAGAGCACAGAGTCCGGAAGAGGCTCGACCTCGGTGTCCTCTGTGCCCTCTGTGGTGAAATTCTGCTCCCGCTTTCCGGTTCCTGATTTCCTGAGTTCCTGACTCTCTGTCTCGGTCCTTCGTTCTCTTCGTTTCCTTCTGTCGTCCGTCATCCGTCCTCCGTCATCCTTCCGCCGTCCCCGCATGCCGACCATCCGCATCCTGCCCGACCGCGTGGCCAACCAGATCGCCGCTGGCGAGGTGGTGGAGCGCCCGGCTGCGGTCGTGCGCGAGCTGGTCGAGAACAGCCTCGATGCCGGCGCCACGCGCGTGACGGTGGAGTTCGCGCACGGCGGGCGGTCGCTGATGGGCATCGAGGACAACGGCAAGGGCATGGACCGCGACGACGCACTGCTCGCCCTCGAACGCCACGCCACGAGCAAGATCGCCGAGGCGACCGATCTCGATTCGCTGCACACCTTCGGCTTCCGCGGCGAGGCGGTGCCGTCGATCGCCAGCGTTTCCCGGTTTGAGATGAAGACGCGTCCGGCCGCGGCGGAGACGGGCACGGAAATCCTCGTCAACGGCGGCAAGTTCGTGCACGTGCGCGACTGCGGCATGCCGGCCGGCACGCGCATCACGGTGGCGAATCTCTTCCATCCGGTGCCGGCGCGGCGGAAGTTCCTCAAGAGCGACTCGACCGAGGCGGCGCACATCATCCAGTGCGTGCGGTTCTACGCGCTGGCGCACCCGGAGGTGGCGTTCACGCTGATCGAGGACGGGCGCACGATCTTCCAGTCGCCGCCGTGCCGCTCGCTGCTCGAGCGTGTCGCCGCGATCTTCGGACGCCAGACCGCCGAGGCGCTGCTGCCGGTGGAGGCGCGCGGCGAGGGGATGCGGCTCACCGGCCTGATCGGCAAACCCGGCGCGAGCCGCGCGACGCGCCACGAGATGATCACGTTCGTGAACCGGCGTCCGGTGGATACGAAGACGTTAGCGTACGCGCTGATCGAGAGCTACCAGCAGCACCTGCCGAAGGGGCGGTACCCGCTGGCGTTCCTCTTCCTGGAGATCGAGCCGGCGGCGGTCGACGTGAACGTGCATCCCGCGAAGCGCGAGGTGCGGTTCCGGCATGAGCCCGGCGTGCGGACGTTTGTCGTGCGCTCGTTGCTCGACGCGCTGCGCAACGCCGCGGGCGATCTCGCCGCCGCGCTCCCGCCCGGGGCGCAACGCGTGACGCCGCTGGAGCCGCTGCCCAGCGCGGTGCGGCCGCCGACTCCTTCGCCGAGTGGCGACGGTGTACCGGTCAAGGCGCCGTTGCCTTCGATCGTACTGCCCCAGTCGTCGTCGATTGCGTCGCCGCCACTGGCGACGCAACCGTTGGCCCGGCCCACGCCGGCGATCGCGCCCGTGCTGGTGACGACCCCGGCCGCTGCCGCGGCGACGCCGGGCGCGTCGGAGGTCACTTCCATCCCGGATGCCATTCCCGGGGAGGGCCGGTCCGGCGCGCTGGCGGGGTGGCGGCACCTCGGCGCGGCGCTCGGCGGCGAGTGCGAGATTTTCGAGACGCCGGCCGGCGTGGTGCTGCTCGACCGGCGCGCGGCGTTGGAGCGCGTGTTGTTCGAGCAACTGCAGCGCGAGTTCCGCGCGGGCACGACGCTCAGCCAGCGCCTGCTCTTCGCGGTGCCGGTGGAACTCGATCCGATTGCGACGGCGCTGCTCGCGGACCAACTGACGTTTCTGGCCCAGCACGGGCTGGAGGTGAGTGCGTTCGGGCGGAACTTTTTCCGCATCGAGTCGGCTCCGGCGTGGCTTGATCCCGCGGAGGCGGAGCCGTTTCTGCGCGACATCCTCGCGCGGTTGCGGGAGGGGCAGCTCGACCCGCGGCGGCCGAACCCGGCGCGCGAGGAGCTGGCGCGGCTCGCGGCGGCGCGGGCGGTGCGCGGTGGTGCGCGGGCGGACACCGGTCCGGAATTGGCGGCGCGGTTGCTCGGCTGCGACCAGCCGTTGCTGACGCCCGGCGGACGACCGACGCTGATCGAGCTCAGTCGCGGGGAATTGACACGGCGGTTTCAAAAAGACCGTTGCTAGGAAAGCACTTCGGCGCACGCTTCCGGCCCGCTCTCTGCTTTATGGCGCAAGAAATGCGCCGATAGGACTGGCGCGATCTCAACGACCAACCGTATGCCTTCCTCCAAACGCAAGCCGTCCCGCGCTGCCACGCCGGCCGCGGTCTCCGCCCCTGTTGCTCCCATCGCCCCCGCCGCCGTTTCCGCGGCGACGGTCGAGGTGCTCAAGCAATCGATTCTCGACCACCTGAAGTTCACCCAGGCGCGCGACCAGGGCAGCGCTTCGCAGCGCGACTGGTGGATCTGCACGTGCTTGGCCGTGCGCGACCGCCTGCTCGAGCGCATGATCCACACGCAGGGCGTGCACAACAACGGCAACCTCCGCCGGATGTACTACCTCTCGCTGGAGTACCTCATGGGCCGGTTGCTGCAGAACAACCTCTACGCCGCCGGCATCTACGCGGAGACCCAGACTGCGCTGCGCGAGCTCGGCCTCGATCCGGACAAGGTGCTCGACGAGGAGCACGACATGGGCCTGGGCAACGGTGGCCTCGGCCGCCTCGCCGCCTGCTTCCTCGATTCGCTCGCCACGCTCGACCTGCCCGCCATCGGCTACGGCATCCACTACGAGTTCGGTCTCTTCCGCCAGGAGTTCGTCAACGGCCACCAGATCGAGCATCCCGACGCGTGGATGGTCCGCGGTGCGCCGTGGGAGATCGAACGCCCCGAATACACCGAGTCCGTGCAGCTCTACGGTCACGTGGAGTCGCGTTTCGACAACCTCGGCCGCCCGCACCAGCGCTGGGTCAACACCCGCTCCATCCTCGGCGTGCCGCACGACATCCCGATCGCCGGCTACGGCACGAACACCGTCAATTTCCTCCGCCTCTGGGAGTCGCGCGCCAGCCAGGACTTCGACTTGGCCGCGTTCAACAAGGGCGGCTACGTCGAGGCCGTGCGCGACAAGGCCATCGGCGAGACCGTCTCCAAGGTTCTCTACCCGAACGACAAGACCGAGAGCGGCAAGGAGCTGCGCCTCGTCCAGCAGTACTTCTTCGTCGCCTGCTCGCTGCGCGACATCCTCCGCCGTTACCGCAAGTCCAACACAGGCTGGGACAACTTCTCCGCGAAGGTGGCGATCCAGCTCAACGACACCCATCCGGCCATCGCCGTGCTCGAGCTCATGCGCATCCTGCTCGACGAGGAGGGCATGTCGTTCGACCAGGCGTGGGCCATTGTCACGCGCACGTTCGCGTACACCAACCACACCCTGCTCCCCGAGGCGCTCGAGCGCTGGAGCGTGCCGCTGCTGCGCAAGGTCGTGCCGCGCCACCTCCAGATCGCCTTCGACATCAACCAACGCCACATGGAAACGGTCGAGGCGCGCTGGCCCGGCGACGTGGCGAAGAAGCAGATCTGCTCCATCGTCGAGGAAGGCCACGTGCAGAGCATCCGCATGGCGCACCTCAGTGTCGTCGCCTCGCACTCTGTCAACGGCGTCGCCGCGCTCCACACCGAGCTGCTCAAGAAGGACCTCTTCCCGGAGTTCAACGAACTCTATCCCGGCCGCTTCAACAACAAGACCAACGGCATCACGCCCCGCCGTTGGTTGCGCGCCTGCAACCCGCGCCTCTCCGCCCTCATCGACTCGAAGATCGGTGGCGGCTGGACCCGCGACCTCGACGAGCTCCGGAAGCTGGAGAAGTGGGCCGACGACGCGAAGTTCCAGGCCGACTTCATGGCCGCCAAGCGCGCCAACAAGGTCGAGCTCGCGCAGGTCATCCGCAAGCTGTGCGACGTGGAGGTCTCGCCCGACGCGCTCTTCGACGTGCAGGTGAAGCGACTCCACGAATACAAACGCCAGCACCTCAACCTGCTGCACATCATCGCGCTCTACCGCCGGCTCCTGCAGAACCCGAAGCTCGAGATGGCGCCGCGCGTGTTCGTCTTCGGCGCCAAGGCCGCGCCGGGCTACGATCTGGCGAAGAACATCATCAAGGCCGCCAACTCGATGGCGAAGTTCATCAACGCCGACGAGCGCATCGGCGGGAAGTTGAAGCTGGTTTTCCTGCCCAACTACGGCGTGTCGCTGGCGGAGAAGATTATTCCCGCCGCCGACATCTCCGAGCAGATCTCCACCGCCGGCAAGGAGGCCTCGGGCACCGGCAACATGAAGCTCGCCCTCAACGGCGCCTGCACGATCGGCACGCTCGACGGCGCCAACGTCGAGATCGGCGAAGAAGTGGGTGACGACAACATCTTCATCTTCGGTCTCACCGTCGACGAGGTGAACGCGCTCTGGGCCAAGGGCTACAACCCGTGGGACTACTTCCACAAGAACGAGGAGCTGCGCGCCGTGCTCGACTGGCTCGGCTCCGGCTACTTCACGCCCGAGGACCCGCACTGCCTCGGCAGCCTGCGTCACAGCCTGCTCGACGGCGGCGATCCGTACCTCGTGCTTGCCGACTTCGAAGCGTACTGCGCCGCGCACCGCCGGGTGGACGAAGCGTTCCGCGACCCGAAGCGTTGGGCGAAGATGGCGATCCTGAACACCGCCCGCGTGGGCAAGTTCTCCAGCGACCGCACGATCGCCGACTACAACCGCGACATCTGGCACCTCACTCCGGCCTCCGTGCCGTGAACACAGGACCGGCCTCCGCCCGGTCGCAGCGGACTTGAGCTTCCCCGAACGCCGCCCGACCCCGGGCGGCGTTTTTCGTGGCGGGTGCTTCAGCCCCCGCGGTTCGGCTCCGCCCGCCGTGCACGCCGCGTCGCAGCCCGCAGCGCAGCATTGCTTGTCGAACACGGCAGCACACAGCCCCCGGCTCCGCCTCGCATCGTGAGCCGGCTCGCGCCGGCCAGCCCGGGCTGAAGCACCGGGCCACGTCGCAACCCCGGCCCCATTGCGCCGGGCCTTCCTTGTGGCGGGGTGTTTCAACCCCCGCGGTTCGGCTCCGCCCGTCGTGCACGCCGCATCGCAGCCCGCAGCGCAGCATTGCTTATCGAACACGGCAGCACGCAGCCCCCGGCTCCGCTTCGCATCGTGAGCCGGCTCGCGCCGGCCAGCCCGGGCTGAAGCACCGGGCCACGTCGCAACCCCGGCCCCATTGCGCCGGGCCTTCCCCGTGGCGGGGTGTTTCAACCCCCGCGGTTCGGCTCCGCCCGCCGCGCACGCCGCATCGCAGCCCGCAGCGCAGCATTGCTTGTCGAACACGGCAGCACGCAGCCCCCGGCTCCGCCTCGCATCGTGAGCCGGCTCGCGCCGGCCAGCCCGGGCTAAAGCACCGGGCCACGTCTACATGACGACGTTTCATCACTGCGCCCACGGGTACGCCTCCCACGTGGTCGCAAGTCCGGCCTTCACGGGATTTTGGCGAATGTACGCGATGATCCGCGTAGTCTCGTCGTCGTCGCGGCACCAGTGGTCGAACCATTCGCTCTGCCAAAACTCGCCGGTCCTTTGGAGGTGGCGGTTGGCCTCTCTCGCGAATCGCCCCTTGAGTTGAGCAACGGCTTTTCGCAAGGGCAGGGGTTCCGCGCAGGTCGCCTCCATCAGGAGATGGACATGGTTGGGCATGGCCACCCAATGAGGGAACGACCAGCCGCAGATGGGCGCACAAGTCTGTAATGTCTGACGCCACAAGCCGCCCAGAGCGGGCGTAGTAAAGGGAGCGAAGCCTTTGCTGGTATCGAGGTACTTCTCGCAGGTGAGGAAGTAGCGGCGTTGCCACTGGGCGAACTCTGGCGACCGCGGCTCGACGGCCTGCAAGGCGCGTTGGATTTCGGCGAGCCGCAATCGCACCTCCTCCGGCAGAGCCCCGGCGCAACGGATCGTGATGAAATGCGGGCGGCCGCGAACCTCCCAATGGGGCAATTGTGCGCGCCAACGCTCTCGGGTTTCCGCCATCGCCCACAGGCTGACGTGTATCCGCAGACCCAGCAAGTATCCGTTTCTGCCTCCGGCCGCAGCCCGTGGCGGGGTGCTTCAGCCCCCGCAGTTCGGCTCCGCCCGCCGCGCGCGCCGCGTCGCAGCCCCCTACGCAGCATTGCTTGTCGAACACGGCAGAACACAGCCCCCGGCTCCGCCTCGCATCGTGAGCCGGCTCGCGCCGGCCAGCCCGGGCTGAAGCACCGGGCCACGGCGCAACTCCGCCTACAGTTTCCCTACACCCGCGTTTGCGTTCGCCTACTGATTCGCGCGCCGGCCTCCGCTGCCGTTGCTGCCAACGGCCCCCCCGCTACGGTCACCTCGACTCGCGTTTCCTCAAAACCCCGCGCGGCTCAGCGCGCCCGAACCCCGAGAATTGCCATGAACCCGTCCGCGCATCACCCCGGCGCCGGAACCGATCCGGCCCCCGAGAGTTGGAAGAACGACGAAGCGGCCCTGCTGTCCATGCTCGAGGACATCGAGCGCAAGCACGGCTACATCCCACACCAGATCGGCGACGAGATCTCGCGCCTGCTCGAGGTGAAGCTGGACCGCCTCAAGCGCGCCCAGGCCAAGCTCGAGACCGGCATCCGGCGCGATGTGCAGCAACACGTGGCGCGGTGGCGCGGCGAGGAGGGCAACCTCATCATGATCCTCCACGCCATCCAGAACCAGTACGGCCACGTGCCGCGCGAGGTGGCGATGGAGCTGGCCCGCGAACTCGGCGTGAAGCTGGCCCGTATCTACGAGGTCATCACCTTCTACCACTACTTCAAGCTGCAGCCGCCCGGGAAACACAACGTCACCGTCTGCAACGGCACCGCCTGCTACCTCAAGGGCGCCGCCGGCCTGCTCGGCGAGCTCCGCGCCCAGCTTGGCGTGGGCGAGGGCCAGACCACCCCCGACCGCGAGTTCCACGTCGACGTCGTGCGCTGCATCGGTTGTTGCGGCATGTCGCCGGCGATCGTCTGCGACGGCAAGACCCACGGCCGCGTGAAACCCACCGACATCGCCCCGATCCTCGCGGGCATCCGCGCCCAGGCGAAGGCCACGGAGGTGAAATCATGAAGCCCCTCACGTTGCAGGACCTCGCCGTGCTCGCCGCGCAGCCCTCGCCGGCCGCGGCGGCCTTCATCCGCGTCCAACTCGACACCGGGGGCATCGCCGCGGGCGCCGAGGAGACGCTGGCCGCCTTCCGCGACGCCCTCGCCGCCGCCAACCTCGCCATCCCGGTGCAGCGCGTGGGCTCCCACGGCCGTTCCTGGGCGGATCCGGTGGTCGAAATCTCCGCCGCCGGCCTGCCGCCGATCCTCTACGGCAGTGTGAAGACCGAGGTGGTGCCGCAGATCGTCGCCGCCCATCTGCAGTCGCGCCGGCTCATCGACGACCACGTGATCGCCGATGCCCGCGGTGCCGCCGCGATCAACGCGCCCGTCACGCATCTGCTGGTGCGCGACACCGGCGCCGGCGAGGGGAAGACGGAGTTCTTCCAGTTCTCGTTCGCCGAGGAGCTCAAGCGCCGCGGCTTCGCCGAGCAGGTGCAGACCGTGCGCGCGCTCGATCTCGGGGTGTACGACGAGGGTGTGGCGGTCACGCTGCTGCCCAGCGGCGTCACCTACACCAACGTGCTCGCGCCCGACGTGGCCCGCATCGTCGAGCAGTCGGTCGGCGCCCGCCAGGTGCTCGACGATCTCCTCTGGAAGAAGGCCGACCCGCAGGTGCGGATCGTCCTGCGCAACTGCGGCACGGTCGACCCCGAGGAACTCCAGGACTACCTCCACCGCGCCCAGGGCTACCAGGGCCTGCGCGCGGCGTTGGCGAAGACGCCCGAGCAGGTGATCGAGGAGATGAAGGCGAGCGGCCTGCGCGGCCGCGGCGGCGCCGGTTTCCCGACCTGGCTGAAATGGAACAACACCCGCATCCAAAAAGCGGAGCCGCGCTACATCATCTGCAACGGCGACGAGGGCGACCCCGGCGCGTTCATGGACCGCAGCGTGCTCGAGAGCGACCCGCACAGCGTGCTCGAGGGGCTCATGATCGGCGGCTACGCCATCGGCGCCGCGGTCGGCTACTTCTACATCCGCGCCGAGTACCCGAAGGCGGTCGAACGCGTCGAGCGCGCCATCGTCCAGGCGCGCGAGGCGGGCCTGCTCGGCACGAACATCCTCGGCACCGGCTTCTCCTTCGACGCCAAGATCCGCCTCGGCGCCGGCGCCTTCGTGTGCGGCGAGGAGACGGCGCTCATCGCCTCCATCGAGGGCAAACGCGGCAGCCCCAGCCCCCGCCCGCCGTATCCGTCCGTCCGTGGCCTGTGGGGCCAGCCGACGGCGATCAACAACGTCGAGACCCTCGCCAACATCCCCGCCATCCTGCAGCGCGGCGGCGCCTGGTACGCGGGCTACGGCACCGAAACCTCCAAGGGCACCAAGGTCTTCGCCGTCACCGGCAAGGTGAAATACGCGCAGCTGGTCGAGGTGCCGATGGGCACCACCCTGCGCACCATCGTGTTCGACGTCTGCGGCGGCGTGCTGGAGGACAAGGACATCAAGGCCGTGCAGACCGGCGGGCCGAGCGGCGGCGTGATCCCCGACAAGCACCTCGACACCCCCATCGCCTACGAGACGCTCCAGCAGCTCGGCTCGATCATGGGCTCGGGCGGCATGATCGTCATGGATACGACCGACTCGATGGTCGACGTGGCGAAGTTCTTCCTGAAGTTCTGCGTCGACGAGTCGTGCGGCAAGTGCGCCCCGTGTCGAATCGGTGGTTACCAGATGCTCCAGGTGCTCGACCGCATCTCCCGCGGCCGCGGCAACGCCGAGGACATCGCCGCCCTGCGCCGCATCTGCCAGGCCATGCAGAAGGCCTCGCTCTGCGGCCTCGGCCAGACCGCGCCCAACCCCGTGCTCTCGACCCTCCGCTACTTCGACGACGAGTACAAAGCCTACCTCGAGGGCGGCCCCAGCTACGCCCGCAAGATGGCCCGCGCCGCCGCCGGCGGCGCCGAACCCGCCCGTGCCGCCGCCCCCGCAACCGCCACCGCCGACTGACCCCGACCATGAGCGCCGTCGCCACTCTTCCCACCGTCAAAGCCACCATCAACGGTCTCGCCGTCGAGGTCCCCGCCGGCACGAGCATCCTCGACGCCGCCCGCCGCGCCGCCGTGAAGATCCCGACCTTGTGCAAGCACAAGGACCTGCTCGCCACCGCCGCGTGCGGCCTGTGCGTCGTGCGCAACAAGGGCGGCCCGCGCCTCCTGCGCGCCTGCTGCACCCCGCTCGAGGCCGGCATGGAGATCGTCACCCACGACCACGAGATCGTCGACGTGCGCCGCTCCACCCTCGAGCTCATCCTCTCCAACCACCCGGCCGACTGCCTCAACTGCGGCCGCAACGGCGAGTGCGAGCTCCAGGCCATCGCGGCCGACTTCAACCTCCGGCAGGACGGCATCAAGCGCTACGTCAAGGACGTGCCGCCCGACAAATCCACCGGCTCGATCATCCTCGAGTTCGAGAAGTGCATCAAATGCGGCCGCTGCATCCAGGTGTGCCAGGAAATGCAGGACGTGTGGGCGCTCTCCTTCCTCGAGCGCGGCATCAACACCCGCATGGCTCCCGCCGGCGACATCGCCCTCGCCGACTCGCCCTGTGTGAAATGCGGGCAGTGCTCCGCGCACTGCCCCACCGGCGCCATCGTGGAGAACGACGAGACCGCCGCCGTCTGGGAGGCGCTCCACGACAAGGAGAAGGTCTGCGTCGTGCAGATCGCGCCCTCGGTGCGCGTGACCATCGGCGAGGCGTTCGGCCTGCCGCCGGGCACCAACCTCACCAAGAAGCTCTACACCGCGCTGCGCCGCCTCGGCTTCCACGCCGTGTTCGACACCAACTTCTCGGCCGACCTCACCATCGTCGAGGAGGCCACCGAGTTCATCCAGCGCTTCGTGCACAAGCGCGGGCCGCTGCCGCTCATCACCTCGTGCTGCCCCGCGTGGACCGACTTCATGGAGAAGAACCACTGGGACTTCATCGACAACTTCTCCACCGCCAAGTCGCCGCAGCAGATGCTCGGCGTGCTGGCCAAGACCTACTACCCGGAGAAGGCCGGCCTGGATCCGGCCAAGCTGTGCGTCGTCTCCATCATGCCCTGCACGGCGAAGAAGTATGAGCTGTCGCGCACCGAGGAGATGTACGCCTCCGGCCACAAGGACGTCGATATCTGCCTCACCACCCGCGAGCTCGCCCGCATGCTCAAGCAGTCGGGCATCGACTTCCTCAACCTCGACGACGGCACGCCCGACTCGATCCTCGGCGAATACACCGGCGCCGGCACGATCTTCGGCGCCACCGGCGGCGTCATGGAAGCCGCGCTCCGCACCGCCTACCACTACGCCACCGGCCAGAAGCTGGGGAAGGTCGACTTCGAGTCCGTGCGCGGGCTCGACGGCGTGAAGACCGCCGAGGTCGACGTCGCCGGCACGAAGGTGCGCGTCGCCGTCGCCCACGGGCTCGGCCATGTATCCGCCGTCTTGGAGCAGGTGCGCCAGGCCCGCAACGCCGGCAAGGAGACGCCGTACCACTTCATCGAGGTCATGGCGTGTCCCGGCGGTTGCATCGGCGGCGGCGGCCAACCCTACGGGATCGACAACGAACGCCGCCGCCTGCGCGCCGCCGGTCTGTACCAGGACGATCGCGACAAGGCGGTGCGCTGCTCGCACGAGAACCCCGAGGTCCTCCGCCTCTACGCGGATTTCCTCGGCAAGCCCAACGGCGCCAAGGCCCACGAACTCCTCCACACCCGCTACACCGCCCGCCCGCTCTACAAGCGGTGAGGCTGTAGCCGGCCGCGCCGAGGCCGGTCTCCCGCTCCACCTGGCCCGGTGCTTCAGCCCGGGTCGGCGGATGGCGCCGGCGCACGACGCTGTGCGGAGCCAGGGGCTACGAAGCGGCGCACGCACGGCGCGCGGAGCCGGACTGCGGGGGCTGAAGCACCCCGCCACGTGAGCACCGCTCCGTCTTGCGCCGTGGTGCCAACCCCGAGATAACCTTGCCCGTGCAATCCCTCCGCGCGCCCTTTCGCCGGTCTCTCCTGCTTGCACTGCTGTGGGGTGGTGCGGGCTTGCTCGCGGCCCGCGACGAGGCGTCTGCGATCGGCGCCGAACTGATCCACCTGCCGTCCATGACGGTCGAGGGCGTGCGGGAGCCGTGGGAGCGCGTCCCGATCACCGATGATGAAGATAGTCCGGCGGCCGCAGCATCGCTCACCGCCGCGCTGCCGGCCAGTCCCGGTCTCATCCTGCAGGAGAGCGGCGACGGTTTCTACCCGCCGCGCATCACCGTGCGCGGGTCCGGCCTGCAGAGCGCGCCCACCAGTCGCGGGCTTCTGCTCCGCCTGGACTCGCTGCCGCTCAACGCGGCCGACGGTTCCTTCAACCTCGCGCTGCTGGAGCCAGGGTTCTTTGGCACGTTCTCCTTCCAGCCCGGGGCGCTCGACTCCGTCGCCGCAGTACAGGCGTTGGGTGGCGCGCTCGATCTCTTCTGGTGGCGAAAAACTGGCGACGTATCGGGCGCGGCCTCGGTCTCGGTTGGGAACGACGGTCTCGTGCGTGCGCTGGTCCGTGATGGCGCCGGCGCGGACACGCCATCGCCGTGGCAAACCGCCTTGGCCGTCACGCGCAGCGAGGGCTGGCGGCCGAACAGCGAGCAGGAACGGCTCGCTGCCGCGGTGCAGGCCAAGTGGCCGGGCCGCGGCGGGCCCACGCAATCGCTGACCGTCTACGCCGTGCGCGCAGCTCTGCGCATTCCGGGCCCGCTCACGCTCGCGGCGGCGGAGAGCGAACCCGACACAATCTCCGCCGGCGCCGCGGCCAGTCTCCCGCGCCGCACGACCGACTACGCGCGGTTGGTCTATCGGGCCACCTGGGACGACGGACCCACCGTCGCGTTCGGTGTGCAGGCGGCCGAGGACGATTTCCGCCAGTTGCGTGCCAACGGGATTGTGGTCACGCGCGGCGCCGATTTCTCCGCCCTCTTGGCCGATGCGTGGACGGTGGGACCAGTGCAGGTCGCAGCCGGTCTCACCGGCGTCGCCGGTTCGCGCACGCAGGAGCGTTTTGCCAACGGGGGCGGCGCGCGCGGCGCCCAATTCGCCGACCTCGACCTTCAGGCGAGCACGCTGACCGGCTGGCTCGACGCGCGCTGGAAGCCAGCCCGCAACGTCTCGCTCAAGGCTGGTTGTTCGGTGGTGGCAGCGCGGCGTGAAGCCTCCGGCACAGCGACGGCGACGGGCACCATGCGCGCCGACCAGCTTGCGCCGCACTGCGAGATCGTGGTGTCGCCTCCGTCGGAGTACGGGCGACGCTTGGTCGAGGGCTTCGTGCGCGCGGAGCGCGGCGTGGAGGCGCCGACCTTCGACGACCTGCTCGCCGTGCGCGGCACCGCGCCGAACCTCGCGCTCGGCTGGACTCCCCTGCGTGCCCAGACGGCGGACACGCTGTCCGTCGGTGTGCGCGGCAGCTTCGGCGACCGGCTCTGCCAGCCGGAACGGCTGTGGTTCGACGTCAAAGCCTACATCGCCGACTGGCGCGAGGAGCTCCTCCGGCTGGCCGACGCCGACAGTTCGCCGCGCGGCACCGTCAACGCCGGTCCCACGCGGCACCGCGGGATCGAGAGCCAGCTGCGGTGGCGGATCTACCGCGGATCGCCGTTCGTCGGCGGGACGCCACCGGTGGATCTGCTTTTGGGGCATACCTGGAGCGAGGCGCGTTTCGCACGCGACCCCGTGTACGGAACCAGTCGGCTTGCCGGGTTGCCTCCGCACGTCGGCATCGCGCAGCTCAGCTGGGGGCAGAAAGGCGGGCTCGCGGTGCGGTTGGGCGCCAGATGGAGCTGGGGCACCACCTACGTCGATCACGCGAACAAGCTCGGCTACTCCGGCCACACGCTCGCCCACGCGGGCCTGTCGTGGCTCGATGATCACTGGACCCTCAGCCTCGAGGTGAACAACCTTTTGAACCGCCGGTACATCGCCTCGACCGCCGGCGTGCTCGACCTCGCCCGCACCCCCGCCACCACCGCGCTCTTCCTCCCCGGCAACCCCCGCTCCGTCACCGCCACGCTTGAGTGGCGGTGGTGACGCCACGTGGCCCGGGGATTCAGCCCGGGCGGGCGGATACGTGCGGCCGGGGCCGGTGTTGACGGAGCCTTGGGTTGCGCAGGGGCGCTTGCGGTGGGCGACGGTGTCCTGCGGGGGCTGAAGCACCCCGCCACGGGGCCGGAGTTGGTGACTAGGCTCGTGCCCCCGCCGCGGTCGGGCTGCCTCCGAGCAGGCGGACGAGGAACGCATCGGCGGCCTCGCCGGCGGTGGGGGCCTCGCCATGGGTGACGGCGACGATGCGCAACCGGCGGGCCCCGCCGGGAGTCGGCCACGAGACCTCGTCGCCCACGCGGTAACCGAGCAGGGCGGTGCCGATGGGCGAGAGCACGGAGAGGCGGCGCGCCTCGGCGTCGGCGTGCTGCGGGAGCGTGAGCGTGTACTCCTCGTGTTCGCCCGAATCGAGGTCGACGAAGCCGACGCGCGAGTTCATCGCGACGATGTCGGCGGGGAAGTTCTCGCGCGGCAGCACGGTGGCGGCAGCCAGCTCGTCGCGCAGCGAGGCGCGGCCCGCCGGCTCGGGGTGGCGGGAGAGCAGGAGGCTGAGTTGGAGGTAATCGTCTTTGCGGATGTGGATCATGATGCGGAGTGGGTTGGAGTGGATTGGAGGGAGGTGAGGAGTTCGTGTCCGTTCGGCTCGTGGAAGCCGGGTGTGACGACCGGCGGGGCGGCGCGGCCGACCTGGAGCAGTTCGCGGAACGCGAGTTCGATCCGGGCGGCGCGGCGCAGGTCCTCGACCTCGGGCGGGGTGGAGGCCGGGACGAGGACCGCGCTCACCGTCGGATCGGCGAGCGTCCACGCGAGGGCGACATGGCGCGGCGGCAGGCCGCGCTCGCGCGCGATCTGCGCGATCGCACAGCCGGCCGAATCGCGGACCGGATACGGACGCAGGACGCTGCGCGGGCGTTCGTCGTCGGTCGGGCCGGTGTAGGGTGGTCGCACGACGAGCCCGAGGCGCTGGTGGCGGGCGAGATCGCGGAGCTCCTGCCACGAACCGGTGTCCGCGGGAGGCGCGAGCTCGGTCTGGAGCGTGTCCAGTCGCGAGAGGCGTCGCCGGTCGGCATGCCCGATCCACTCCATCGCGCGCCAAGCGGGGAACCCGCCGCCGCCGAGGTGGCGGAACATACCACTGCGCTGGAGGTACTCGACGGCGACGAGGGTGTCGTCGACCGGGAGCCCGTCGGTCCAGCGGATGAGCAGCAGGTCGAGGTACGTGGTGCCGAGGCGGCGCAGGGCGCGCTCGCACCTCAAGCGGATCTCCGCGGCGAGGCGGAAGTAGCTCGAGAGGGAGGGAAGGTGGACGCAGTATGCGAGCACCACATCGGGGCGGGCAATCCGGCGGCTGTGAAGCCATCGGCCGACGAGCGTCTCGGAGAGCGCGCCGACTCCGGACTCGCCCGCGTCGTCGCCGCTGTCGGCCTGGAGCTGGATGAAGGTGCCGCCTACCTCGCGGAAGGCGTCGAGCACGGTGTCGGCGCCGGCTGCGGCGGGGTGCCAACCCAGCGCCGCGGCGTCGAGACAGTACTCGGAGACGAGAAGGTCGGTCCGGCCAAGTTTGCGTTGTTTCATGGCGGTGGTTGGGTTCAGGCGGAGAGTTGCTGGTGCTCGTGCTCGGTGATGGACGGGGCGGCGGGCCACAGGACCGTCTCGGAGTACGATCCGATCGGTCCCTCGGTCACGCGGGTGGCCGCGAAGCGGTCCGGGTCGATGAGGATGTGCTGCGGGATGCGGCTGCCGCGGGAGCAACCCGGGTTGAGGTAGATCGTGCCGTCCTCCTCGTGGAACCACGCCTCGGGATGATGGACGTGGCCGGAGAGCACGAGCCGTGGCCGGTGCTCCCGGACGAGGGCCGGGAGGCCCTTGTCGCCGAGGTCGATGCCGTATTCGCTGCGTGCGACCGGGGTGTCGGTCGGCGGCAGGTGGACGAGCCAGATGTCGGCGGTCCCGCGCGGCGCCTCGTGGTAGCCGGCGACCTCGATCGACCGGCCGTGGAGGAACGCGGTGTCGCCGTCGACGCGCAGGCGCGGACGGGAGAGTGCACGCAGCCAGGTGGCCGGCCGCCGGGGCTGACCAGGAGGGAGGAACTCGAGGTCGCTGTTGCCGCTGCACACGCACACCGGGCGCGGATGCAGCGTCAGCCACTCGGCGATGAGCGCGGCCTGGCGGTGGAACGGGATCGCGCGGCTCTGGTCGAGGAGGTCGCCGGAGATGCAGAGCAGGTCGTGGTGCGGCGCGGACTCGTGCAGCCAGGCGAACCAGCGCTCGGTGAAGTGGAGATCGGTGACGTGAAGAATGGTCATGGCGGGCAGTGTCGGGGTGTTCTACTGACGCGGGGAGGGCCGGCCGCGAAGTGGGCGGGCAGGCGGGGCAAGGGATGGCGCGATGGCCTCCCGGAGGGCGGGCGGAGCGGTGGTCGCCGGCTCCGCGGCCCGGCGTGGCGGCGGAGCCGTTCAGCCGGGGGCGGTGGCGAGCACGAACTCCGAGACGGGCTCGACGGGCGGGGCGCCGGTCGGGGCCGGAGTCCAGGGATGGCGCAGGAGCACCTGCTCCTCGTGGGACAGGCGGCCGGCGGCACCCTGCATCCACTCCGTGAGTTGTCCCGGCGAGGTGGCGTGGACCACCGCGGTGGCGACGGCCGGGTGGCTCAGGACCCAGGCGAGCTCGGTCTGGGCAAGCGTGGCCCCGCGGCGTTGGGCGACCCAGGCGAGGCGCTCGCGGACGCTGAGCTGATGGGTGGAGGGCAGCAGCGCCGCCCAGCGCAGATCGCGATGCGGGGAATCGACACTGTGCGCGAGCGTGCTGGCCGCGAGCGGCGCGCGGGCGAGGAACGCGAGGCGGTGCTCGGTGCACAGCTCCGCGTACTCGCGCTCGAACGGACGCGGGTCGAGCAGGGAGAAGGCGGCCTGGACCGTCTGCAGGGCGGGGAGTGTGGCCTGTTGGGCGACGGAGTTCGCGGTGGCGACCCGCCAGGCGGGGAAGCCGGCGGCGCCGAGACGCAGGACGCGGCTCTGGCGCACTAGCGGCCGGAGCGCCTCGAGCAGACGCTCGATCGGCCCGGAGTCCTCGCGCCACTCGATCTGGAGCAGGTCGAAGTATTCGGTATTCAGACGCTGCAGCGAGGCCTCGCAGTTCGCGCGGACGCGCACGGCGAAGTCGGCGGCGGCGCACAGGCGCGCGCCGAGGAAGACCCGCCCGGCGAGGACGAGCCCGCGCCGTCGCTCGGGGTCCTGCGCCAGCCACCGGCCGACGAGGTGCTCGCCCGGCGCGGCGAAGAGCGCGGCGTTCTCGGGATCGCGGCACCACACGGCGCTGGTTTCGACGAGGTTGCCGCCCTGCGTACGGTAGAGGTCGAGGATGGCGGCGGCTTCGGCCGCGCTGGTGCGCCAACCGAAACGGGCGGTGCCGAGCGCGAGCGGGGAGATGGTGAGGTCGGTGCGACCGAAGGGACGGTGATCCATGGCGGCGAGGTCGTGGCGGCAACGCCCGGGGGCGGTGCCGATGGAACGGAGGGGTGGTGCGCCGGGGCGCTGGATGGGCGGGAAGGCGGATCGCGGGCATCCGCCGGGGCGGGACACGGCGCCGCTTCAGCGGCCGCCGGTGGCGAGGAGCGAGGGTCGGCCCGGTCCGTTGACCGGGGTCGCTCCGTCGTGTATCCAGACGAAGGGACTCAGGTCGCGGCACCGGGCACGCCCGGGAAGACGACGGGCAACAGGTCGTCTTGGCGGCGCGGGACTGTGGTGCGGTGGTTCATGATTGGATCGAGGGTAAAGAGGCCACGCAAATTCGGTTTGTCAAGGCCTTGGGCGCATCATCGGCACTTTCTTTGCGCGACGGACTGGTGCAGTATCGGCGGCGTCATGCTCGCCGCGCTGCTCACCACCGGATTCTTCGCCGCGACGGCGGTGTTCGCGCGGCGGGCGGCGCTGGCGCTGGGCGCGACCGCGGCGAACTTCTGGCGGCTGGCGCTGGCGGCGGTGCTGCTCGGCGTGTGGTCGTTGCTCTTCGGACACGGGTTCGGAGCGGCTTTCGGTTGGTTCTTCGTGAGCGGGCTCGTGGGCTTCGGGCTGGGTGGGCTGCTAATGTTTCAGGCGCTGCCGCGTGCGGGGGCGAATCTCGCCACCCTCACCGTGCAGTGCGGTGCGGCGGTGGTGGCGCTCGCGGTCGAGTGGGTGTGGCTCGGGGTGCCGGTCACCGGGGCCCGGCTGGTGTGCTGCGCGGTGATCCTCGGCGGCGTGATCCTCGGGCTGGCACCGCGGAGTTTTCCGCAGTTCGCGCCGCGGGTGTTGCTCTTGGGCGCCGGACTCGCGGCGCTCTCGGCGGTGGGGCAGGGCGTGGGCCAGGTGCTGAGCCGGAAGGCGTTCGCCGTGCTGCGCGCCGAAGGCGTGAAGGCCGATCCCGGCACCGTCACCTTCGAGCGCGTGCTCGCCGGCCTGCTCGTGGCCACCGTGGCGCTGGCCGTGGTGCGACTGGCGCGGCGGAAGAGTCGCGCCAAATGCGGATTGCGGATTGCGGATTGCGGACTGGCTGGCGGGGATTCGGATCGGGCTGCAGATGGCCGCGGGAACGGAGACCCAATCGAAAATCGGCAATCTAGAATCCCAAATGCCGTTTCCTCCGCTCCAATAATCCGCATTCCGCAATCCCCATTCCGCAATGCCGCGCCCTGGCTTCTGCTCAACACGCTCACCGGTCCGGTGCTCGGCGTGACGTGCCTGCAGTGGGCGCTGAGCCAGCCGCAGCTGCCGGCGGGCGTGACGCAATCCATCGTCGCCGCCGCACCGCTGCTCACGGCGCCGCTGGCATGGAAGCTCGGCGAGGATCTGCCGCGCGCCCGCTATTTCGCCGGCGCGTTGCTCGCCGTCGCCGGCACCGCCTCGCTCTTCTGGCCATGGTGGGCGCAGTGAGAGGGCCGGGGCCCGCCGCGCGCCGCGCCGCGCAGCAAACCGTGGCACGGCGAGAGGACACCCAACCCCTTCGCATCGGCGGATGATCCTCCCGGCGCACCCCGACGTTGTAATACAATAGATTACAAGCTCCCGGGGCAGCGGAACGGCGCGGGCCCAGGACAACGTGCAGGCCCGCGGATTGCGCTCGGGGTGGCGGCGGAAGGGCGATCTTGCTTCGCCGGCGGGGTGTGGCCGTTGCCCAGCCATCGGGAAACCAACCCCTTCGCGCTTTTTCTCTTCGTTACCTGCTGGCGTTCTAGGCGCCTGGTTCGTTCTGCATGGCACCGGTCAGCTGCGCGCGGGACAGGCTAGCCGCTCGGATCCGCTCCCGTTCGCGTGCCGTCGCGTCCCGTCGCGGTTGAGCGCAATCGGCCAGCAAGTTGCTGGACAAGGCGGGATCGGTTTCGCCAACGTGGGCTTTTTGTGTCCGCCAACCGACTTCCCATGAGCAACGCCACCTCCTCCATGAAACAAGGTAATCCCGCTGTCGTCGGCCTCGCCGGCTTCGGCCTCACAACGCTGATGCTTCAGTTCCACAACGTGGGCTGGGCCGGCCTCGGGCCGGTGATCTGGCTCGGTCTCGTCTTCGGCGGCGCCGCGCAGCTGATCGCGGGCCTCCAGGAAAAATCCGCCGGCAACAACTTCGGCTACTGCGCCTTCACTTCCTACGGCGCGTTCTGGATCAGCCTCGCGCTGATGCTGCTGGGCAACCACTTCGGCATCTTCAAGGCCTCACACCACGATGTGGGCTGGTTCCTCGTGGGCTGGACCCTCTTCACGGTGATCCTCTGGCTGGGCTCGCTGCGCATCCACGGCGCGATGGCCACGACCTTCACCCTGCTGCTGATCGGCTTCATCCTGCTCGATATCGCGCACTTCTGCCCGCCCGAGCTGGCCCCGACCATCACGAAGATCGCCGGCTACGAGCTGATGGTTTGCGCGCTCGCCGCCTGGTACATGATGGCCCGCATCATCCTCAACGACCTCGCCGGTCGCGAGCTGCTGCCCGCCGGTAAGCCCTGGATCAAGGGCTGAGCGACCTTCCGTCGAGCGACGAGCGTCCCTCGTTTCGTTTCCCAAGCCGGCGGCACCGCGAGGTCCGCCGGCTTTTTCTTTTTCGTGTACGGGTGAGCCTAGCCAAGTCGGCCACGTCCAGTCGGCGACGGGATCGACGGTTCCGGCACGCTGGCAACGCAGGGTCGGTCTCCAACCGCGCGCACTCGGCGGGAGCGCCGCAGCCGGCGCGGTCCGCGGTCAAGTGCACGGACGGGCAGCCGATAGGCAGGAGACACCGATGCCTTTGTCCCGCACCAACGAGTGCCGGCGCGCGGGCTCCTGGCGGCAGTTGCTGCTCAGGGGCGGCGGTGCCGTGCTCAGCGTGCTCTGGCTCGGCCTGGCCGCTCGGGCGCAGTCCGAGGCCATGCCGGCGCCGGCGGCAGGGTTGGTCGAAGCCGGCTTGCCCAATTATGTCGTGCTCGGGCCGGAGGCGCTGGGCTTGGCCGCGGCGCCCGCCGGCCTGATCCGCCTGCCCGACGGGCGGCATGTCGCCTACGCCCAGCGTCAAATCGCCATCGGCGACGGCTCGCGGTGGGAAGTGTTCGAGCCGGACGCGAGCGACGTCTCCGGCGTCATTGAGAGCCTCATGGTCGACCGCGAAGGTCGCCTTTTCGCGAGCATGGGCGACGCCGTGGGCGAACTCGTTTTGCAGGGCAACAACCGCTGGGTGCGCCAGCAGGTGGCCGCATTCGTGAGCACCCCGGCCAACCAGCATCCCGGCTTCGCGCAGGCCGTCTTCGCGGCGGGCACCTGGTATTGGTACGGCAACAGCGGCACGGTCGCCGCCTGGCGCGGCGATGCCGGGCTCATCCCCGTGGGCACGGTCAACGCCATCAGCTCCATCTTCGCGCTCGGCGAGCGCGCCTTCGTGAGCGAGGCCTCCAGCGGCCGCCTGTTTGCGATCACGGGCGACCAACTGGTCCGCGTGGGCACCGGCCACACCAATACGGACGATGCGATCACCGGCACGGCCCCGTACGAGGGAGACCGGCTGCTGGTCGCCACCTACGGCCGCGGCCTCAGGGCGTTCGACGGGGAGACGTTCACGCCGCTCCCCCTGCCCGCCCCGCTGGACGGGGGCTGGCACCTCACCGACCTTTGTGCGCTCCCCGGCGGCCACTACGCGGTGGCGGTCGAGGATTTCGGCGTCGTGTTCTTCGAGCGCACCGGCCGGATCGTGCAGACGCTCGGCGCCGACCTCGACCATCGGCTGGCCCGGGTGCGCCGCCTGTATCCGGCGAGCGAGGGCGAGGTCTGGGCCGTGCTCAGCGCCGGCGTGGCGCGCATCGAATTTCCCTCGCCGGTGTCGCGGCTGGAGCCGCTGGTCGCGAAGGGTTTCTCCTTCGCCCAACCCTTCCGGCATCGGGGCCGCCTCTGGCTGCGCACGGATCGCACGGCGCAGCGCGGGGTCTACGACGCGACCGGGCGGCTGCTCCGCTTCGTGCCGGACACGCCGGCGGGCTTCAATGTGCATTCCATGCTGGCCGATCCGCACGAGGACCTGCTGTTCGCCGGTACGCGCGGCGGGCTGTTCGTGCACCGGACGGATGCGTGGGAGCTGGTCCTGCCCGATCCGGCATACATGCGGCTCTTCAACCCCTTCCCCGGGCAGCAACGGTGGTTCTACACGGCCAACGGCGAGATCGGCTGGTTGCGCGTCGAAGGCGGGCGCTTCGTGGCGGAACGCCATCCCGCGCCGGAATGCGGCACGACCTACGGCGGGGTCTGCGGGCCCGACGGCACGGTGTGGATCGAGATGGGCGTCGGGAAATGCGGCCGGGTGGACCTCTCCGGCCCCGTGCCGCAGTTCCAACTTCTGGGCACGGAGCAGGGGCTCGACAACAGCTGGGTCCAGCTCGCCCGCTTCGGCGACGAGGTCCGCGTGGTCGTGGCGGGCCGGCTCATGCGCCACGACGCCGCCACCGGGCGGTTCGTCTACGACACCGACTTCGAGCGCCGTTTCCCGGGGCTGGTGCCGGAAGTCAGCGGGCGGCCCAACCTCGATGCGGGCGGCCAGCTGTGGATCACCGCCAAGGATACGATCTTCCGGTTCGATCCCGCGGTCGAACCGCCGCGCCGGCTTCCGGCGCTCAACCTGTCCGGGCCCGGCCCCTACTACTACTTCCCCCAGGCCGACGGCGTGATGTGGATGCACCGCAACAACTACCTCGTCCGCCACGATCCGGCGATGCCCGCGCCACCTCCGCCGCCGTTGCGCGCGCTCATCACCCGCGTGCAGCTCACGGCCGATCACCTCTTCCTCACCCCGGTCGGCCGGCGCATCGACCCGGTCCGCTACGCCTCGAACTCACTCGCGTTCCAGTTCGTCGCCCCCGGCGCTCCGCTCGGCGCGCCCGTCGAGTTCGAGACCCGGTTGGAGGGCGGCAACCAGGCGTGGGTGCCGGCCGGCAGCGGCGGCACCGCCTTCTTCCCGCGTCTCAAGGAAGGCGACTACGTGCTCCATGTGCGCCCCCGCCACGGCGAACGCCTCGGCGAGGAAGATCGGCTGGCCTTCACCGTCCTGCCGCCCTGGCAGCGCACCACCGCCGCCTATGTGAGTTACGGGGTCGCCGTGGTGTTGCTGGCCGGTCTCCTCACGTCGGCGGGGGCCTATCTGCAGAACCGGGAGAAACGCCGCCTGGCCCGCCTCGTTGAAGAACGCACGGCCGCCCTCCAGACGGCCAACCGCCACCTGGCCGAACAGAAAGACGAGGCCACCCGCAAGGCGGCCGCCTTGCAGGCCAGCGAGGAGCAGTTCCGCCACCTCAGCACCGAGCTCGAGGCGCGGGTGCTGGCGCGGACCGAGGAATTGGAGCGGCAGGTGGTGGACTCCGAGCGGCTCAACCGGGCGCTCCAGCAGAGCCAGGGGGAGCTGGGACGCTTCGCCGCGCGCCTGCAGGAGACCAACGCGCGCCTGCTCATCGCCAACCACGAGCTCGAGTCGTTCTCGTATTCCGTCTCCCACGACTTGCGCGCCCCGTTGCGCAACATCAGCGGCTTCATCGAACTGCTGCTGCGCCGCCTCCAGGGCAAGGTCGACGCGGAGTGCGACCGCCAGCTCGGCATCGTCGTGGTCGAGGCGCGCCGCATGAGCCTGCTCATCGACGACCTGCTCCAATTCGCCCGGATCAGCCGCGTCGAGTTGCAGCGCCAGACGGTCGACCTCGCCACGCTGGTCGACGAATGCCGGGCCGAACTCGCCGCCGAAATCGGCAGCCGCCCGATCGAGTGGGTGGTGGGCTCGTTGCCCCTGGTGCAGGGCGACCGCGGCCTGCTCCGGCAGACGCTCGTCAACCTCGTGGGCAACGCCGTGAAGTTCACCAGCCGCCAGCCCCAGGCCCGCATCGAGATCGGCTGTGCCGACGATGGCCAACCCGAGGGCCGGGCCACGTTCTTCGTCCGCGACAACGGCGCGGGGTTCGACCCGAAGTACACGGCGAAGCTCTTCGGGGTGTTCCAGCGGCTGCATTCCGCGCGGGATTTCGCGGGCACGGGCATCGGCCTGGCCAACGTGAAGCGCGTGATCGACCGCCACGGCGGCCGCGTCTGGGCCGAGGGCCGGCCGGGCGAAGGCGCCACGTTCTACTTCACGCTCACCGTGGTGCCCCGCGGCCAATAAGCGCCTGGGCAGCGAGGTTGTAGCTGGGGGCGGTGCCCCCGGCCTGCCTTGCCCCCCGGAGGCGCGAGCAGCGGGCGGCGGCAGAGCGCCCGCCCGTAGGCGCGCTTCAACCACTGATTCGCTCGCGGCGCCCGCAAACGAAAGCCGCCGGAGGCGGGGCCTCCGGCGGCAGCGAGACAACCAGCAAAAGGGGGCGACGTCGTTACTTCTTCTCGACCTTGGTCTCGTCGACCATCACGTAGCGGCGGACACCGTCGCGCCAGAGGAGCAGGAGCGTGCGCTTGCTCTTCGGCTTGGTGGTGAGCTCCACGGCCTGCTTGGCGGTCTCGACGGCCTGCTTGTTGATCTCGAGGATCACATCGCCCTCGCGCAGGCCGGCCTTGGCGGCGGCGCTGTCGGGATCGACGTCGGTGATGAACGCACCCTTGAGGTCGCGCGGCAGGTTGCCCTGTTCGCGGAGCTGCGGGGTGAGGTCCATGACGGCGACACCGTTGAGGGTGTCCTCGTCGTTGTCGGAGCGCTCAGTTTCGCCGTCGTCGCTGCCGAGCTTCCGGTTGCCGGCCGGCTGCTCGCCGAGCTTGAGGGTGAAGGTCTTCTCCTTGCCGTCGCGGATGACGTCGAGCTTCACCTCGGTGCCGGGGATGTGGCGGCCGACCATCAGGCGCAGGCGGCGGCCGTCGGCGACGGGCTGGCCGTCGAGCTTCACGATCACGTCGCCGGACTTGAGCCCGGCCTTCTCGCCGGCGCTGCCGTCGGTGAGGCCGGTGACGATCACGCCGTCCTCGACGCCGAACTCCTTCTTCAGCTCGGGGGTGAGGTCCTGGATACCGACGCCGATGAAGCCGCGCTCGATCTTCCCCTTGGTGATGAGCTGCTCCATCACGGCGCGGGCGAGGTTGGAGGGGATGGCGAAGCCGAGGCCCATGAAACCGCCGGTGCGGCTGTAGATCGCGGTGTTGATGCCGACGAGGCGGCCCTCGCAATCGACGAGGGCGCCGCCGGAGTTGCCGGGATTGATCGCGGCGTCGGTCTGGATGAAGTCCTCGTATTCCTCGATGCCGAGGCCGCCGCGGCCGGTGGCGCTGACGATGCCGGACGTGACCGTCTGGCCGATACCGAAGGGATTGCCGATGGCCAGCACGGTGTCGCCGACCTCGAGGGCGTCGCTGTCGCCGAGGGCGACGGCGGTGAGGTCCTTGGCGTCGATCTTGAGCACGGCGAGATCGGTCTTCGGGTCGCGGCCGACGATCTCGGCGACGAACTCCCGTTTGCCGGCCTCGAGGGCGACCTTCACCTCGTCGGCGCCGTCGACGACGTGGTTGTTGGTGAGGATGTAGCCATCGGCGGAAACGATGACGCCGGAGCCGAGGCCCTGCTGTTTCATCTCGGGCTGGCGTTGGCGGCCGAAGCGGCGCTGCTGCGGGGCGGAACGGTTGTTGTCGTCCTCCTCGGGCAGCTGGTCGCCGAAGAAGCGGCGGAACATGGGATCGTTGAAGAACGGCATCATCTGCAGCGGCGGATGCTTCACGGTCTTGGTGGAGAAGACGTAGACGACGCTGGGCGCGGCCTTCTTCACGACCGGGGCGTAGCTGCGGGGGGCGGCGCCGTCGCGTTTGGCGGGCGTGTGGTCGAGCTTGAGCTCGGGCATGGCGCGGTCCTTGGCGGCCTTGTCGTCGGCGCGGAGCGGAGCGAGCGCGAGCGTGCCGGCGACGGCGGCGAGGCCGAGAGTGGTGAGGAGGAGTGAGCGAGGGGTGGTCTTCATGACTTGGGACTTGTGGTAGAAATTCGCTGCCTATGACACAACGGGGCGCGGGCTTTGTTCCCTGGGAGGTGGGAAACAGCGGGCCACGCTACGCACCCGCCCCGCCCTGACAAACGCCTGACAAACCCCTGACCCGGCCCTGACGACTTCCCGCCTCCGGCGTGCGATCATGGGGCCGATGAAAACGCCTTCCTTCTTTCGTGCTTTCGCCGCCGCGGTGCTCGCCGTGGCCGGGCTCGCCCTTCCTTCCTTCGGAGCCAAGCCCCCGGCTCCCGCCGCCCCGGTCGACCTGCGCATCGAATTCGACCGGCCGGTGCTGCCGGCCGACGAGGTGCAGCGCGCCATCGTGAAGATCGGGCTCACCGGCTGCCGGCCGCCGCGTCCGCTCGAGCGCGCCCCGGTCAACCTCGTGATCGTGCTCGACCGCTCGGGCTCGATGAGCGGCGACAAGCTCGCCCAGGCCCGCGAAGCCGCCGTGGAGGCGCTGCGCCGCCTCGACGCGCGCGACCTGCTCTCGGTCGTGATCTACGACCACGAGGTGGCGACGCTGATCCCGCCCCAGGCGCCGACGGATGTGCGCTCGCTCGAGCGCCAGATCCGCGGCATCACCGCGCGCGGCAACACCGCTCTGTTCGCCGGCGTGTCGCAGGGCGCGGCCGAATTGCGCAAGAACCTCGAGCGCGCCGGCTTCGTGCACCGCGTGCTCCTGCTCTCGGACGGGCTGGCCAATGTTGGCCCCAGTGCGCCCGACGACCTCGGCCGGCTCGGCGGGGCGCTCCGCCGTGAGGGGATTGCGGTGACGACGGTCGGGCTCGGCGACGGGTTCAACGAGGATCTCATGACGGCGCTCGCCCAGCGCAGCGACGGCAATCACTACTACGTGGCCGAGAGCGGCGACCTGCCGCAGGTCTTCGCCAAGGAGCTCGGCGACGTGCTCGATGTCGTGGCCCAGCGCGTGGAGGTGACGATCGAATTTCCCGAGGGCGTGCGGGTACTGCGCTCGATCGGGCGCGAGGCCGAATGCCACGGGCGCAATGTCTCCTTCGGGCTCAACCAGCTCTATGGCGGGCAGGAAAAATACCTCCTCGTCGAGGTCGAAGTGCCGGCCGCGCGGAGCGACGAGGTGCGCTTGCTCGCCCGCGCCCGGGCCAGCTACACGACTACGAGCGGCGGTTCCGCGCTCGAGCTTCGGGCCGAGGGGCACGTCCGCTACACCAGCGATGTCGCAGTTGTGAAGCGCGAAGCCAACCAGAAGGTGCAGACGGAATTCGCCGACAACGAGATCGCCGAGGCCCGCAGCCAGGCCATCGCGCTCGCCGACGCCGGCCGCAACGACGAGGCCGTGGCCGTGCTCGCACGCAACAGCGCCGCTCTCTCCGCCAGCGCCGACTACTACGACAACTCGACGATGCGCCAGTCCGCCACGGCGGCGAAGGCGGAGGCCGAGGAGGTGCAGCGCGAGGGCATCGACAACCGCAAACGCAAGGAGCTGCGCGCCGGGAGTTACCAGACCACCAACCAGCAGAAGAAGTGAATGCTCGGCCGCTCGGCCCTCGACCTCCCGTCCGCCGCCCGTAATCCTCCTCCGCCGATGAAGTCCGCCCGCCGCCACATCTGGCTGCCCTGGCTGCTCCTCCTCGTGCCGGCGCTGCTGATCGGCGCGGTGGCTCTGCGGTTGTTGTGGCTGGAGCAGCGGCGCATCGACGAAGCCGAGACGGAAGCCAGCGCCCGCGCGGTAGCGGCCCTGCGCGACCGCACGCAGGTCGCAGCCGACAACATCGAGCTGCTGGTGGCCGAGATCCGCGACGGCCTCCTGCGCGAACTGGCGGAGACGCCGCCGGAGAACCTCGAGGCGTTGTTGGCGAACTGGCCGCGGACCAACCCGTTCGTGGCGCAGACGTTTCTCTGGCGCCCCGAGGCGGGCGGGCTCACGTGGCCGCCGGCGGACTCCGCCGAACACGTCGCCTTCCGTGCGCGCCACGCCGAGCTGTTTCGCGGCGGCGTGGCCGGGCTCGCCGCCCAGTCGCAACCGGAGGAGCGGCAGGACGCCGCGCTCGTTCTCGCCGACAAGAAGGAGGCCCCACCGCCGTTGCCGGCCGTGGCCGGAGCCCTGTCGGTGAGGCCTGAGCCGTCAAACGAGTTGGCGGTGCAGACAAGCGCGGACGCCGTGGATTTCTTCAACGACGAACCCGCCAAGCAACCGGCGCCGGCCGCGCCGTCGGCCCAACAGGGCGCTCCCGAGCCTTTTGTGGTCCAGACCGACCAGCGGTTGTGGGGTAGTGCGGACAACGCCGAGGTCTCCCAAAACCGGTTACTGCGCCGCGACGTGCAGCAGCAGACGAAGGCGTCGGCGGAGCGGGCGCGCAGCAGTTCCTACCCGAAGGCGAAGAGCGACGAGGCGGAGGAGGGGGCGGAGAAGAAGTTCAGTTTCAAGTCGTCCGCGGCCGCAAAGGAGGCGGAGCAGCGCCGCGCCGCAGAGGAGGCGCAGGCGCTCGAGCAGGCGCAGCGAAAAGCCGAGGCCGAGCAGGCCTACGCCGAGCGGGCGCGGGAGACGCGGCTCGCCGCCGACCAATCCACGCGCCGCGCCGCCGCGATGGAGGCCGAGAGCGAACGCCTCCGCCGCGAGTCCGAACGCCTCGCGCTGGCGGCGGCTCCGACGGAGAACCAGCCCGGCGCGCCACCCGCCCCCGCTGCCGTAGCCAACACCTTGGGACGCTCGGCGCCCGCCGCGAGCAGCCCGCCGCAACTCGTGGTGGAGGTGCCGCGGGTGCCGTGGGGCGAGCCGCTGAGCGGCTGGCTGCGGCGCTCGGCCGGCGGCGCGATCTGGTTTCTCGGGTGGTGGCAACCGGCCGGCGGCGGCGCGGTCCGGGGCGTGGAGCTGAACCTTCCGGCGGTGCTCGAACGCGTGCAGGCGCTCGTGCCGGCCGGCGCGCCCGAGGGCGGACGCTTCGCCCTGCGCGGTCCCGACGAGCCGCTCGATGACGCGGCCATCCGCCTCCCGCTCGACACGACGCTGCCCGGCTGGACGCTGGTCGCGTGGAGCGGGCCCATGCGGAAGTTCGCCTCGCTCGAGAGCAACGGCGGCTTCTTCGCCGTCGCCGCCTTGCTGGTGGTGGCGTTCGTGGCGGCGATCCTCGCCGGCGGCGCGATGTTCTTCCGGCAGGCGGCCGCGGCCTCGCGCGAGGCGGCGTTGAAGACGTCGTTCGTGTCGAACGTCTCCCACGAGATGAAGACGCCGCTGACGACGATCCGCATGTACGCCGAGATGCTCGCCGACGAGCGCGTCGACGACCCCGCGAAACGTACCCGCTATTTCGCCACGATCGGGCGCGAGACGGCGCGGCTCACCCGGCTCGTCAACAACGCCCTCGACTTCGGCCGGCTCGAGGCGGGCCGCAAGGAGTACCGGCCGGAGCCGATTCCGCTCGGCCCGTGGCTGACGCGGCTGGTCGAGGCCCACGCGCCGCGGGCGGCCGAGGCCGGCATCCGAATCTCGGTGACGGACCTGCCCGCCGGGGCGACGGTCCGCTGCGATCCCGACTCGCTCGACCAGATGGCGCTGAACCTCGTCGACAACGCCCTGAAGTACGCCGCGGCTGGCGGCGTGCTCGAGCTCGCGGTCGAGCGTCAGGGCAGCGGTTGGTCGCTGGCCGTGGCCGACCGCGGCCCCGGCGTGCCGGCCGCGCACCGCGAGCGGATCTTCGAGCGTTTCCATCGCGTGGACGAGTCGCTCACGGCGAAGACCCAAGGCGCGGGCCTCGGCCTCACGATTGCCCGCCGCCTCGCCCGCGACCAGGGCGGCGACCTCGTCTGCCGCGCGCGCGAGGGCGGTGGCGCCGCCTTCGTGCTCACGTTGCCCGCGGCGGCCGAGACTTAACGACTCGATACCCGCTCCTCGCTGCTCGCTACTGCCACCATGAAAGCCCGCATCCTCATCGCCGAAGACGACAACGACATCCGCCAGGGCCTTTGCGATCTGCTCGAGGGCGAGGGCTATGCCGTGGTCCCCGCGGCCGACGGCCTCCAGGCGCTCAAGCTCGCCGCGCAGGAGAAGGTCGATCTCTACGTGCTCGATGTGATGATGCCGGGGAAGAACGGGTACGACGTGTGCCGCGACCTGCGCCGCCGCGACCTGCGCACGCCGGTGCTCTTCCTCACCGCCAAGGGCGAGGAGATCGACAAGGTCGTGGGGCTTGAGCTCGGCGCCGACGACTATGTGACCAAGCCCTTCAGCGTGCGCGAGCTGCTGGCGCGGATCGGTGCGCTGCTGCGGCGGGCGAAACGTGGGGCCACGGAGCCGGAGCCCTCGACGTTTGGCGACACGCTCAAGTTCGGCGAAGCGGTGGTGAACCGAAAAACGTTCACGGTGAAGCTGCGCGGCGTGGAGTCGCCGCTCACGCCCCGCGAGATGAAGCTGCTGGAGGCCTTCGCCGCGAAACCCGGCGAGGCGCTCACGCGCGACCAGCTGCTCAACGCCGCCTGGGGCATCGATTATTTGGGCACGACCCGCACGCTCGACCAGCACGTCGCCCAACTGCGCAAAAAGGTGGAGGTCGACCCCGAGGCGCCGCGCGTGCTGGTGACCGTGCACGGCATTGGCTACCGGTTCGTGCGGTGAAGGTGCGGGCGTTTCGCCGCAACGTCCGCGCTGCCAGCCCGGGTCTCTCCCAGCATTTCGAACGAGCAGTCGCCGCGGTGGCGAGCAGCCCGGGCTGAAGCACCGGGCCACGCTTCGTCCTGAGTGGCGGGGTGCTTCAGCCCCCGTAATTCCGCTCCGTCCGCAGTGCACGCCGAGGCGCAACCCCGGGTGCGAGACCTACTCTTCGACGACGAAGATCGCGACGCCAGTCGCGGTCTTGTCATTGATCGGCACGGCAACTCCGGTCCCGAAGGCGGTCGCGCTCGAGCGGCGGCTCGTGCCGGTGACGGAGCCGGTGGATACGGTTGCGGCCTGCTGTTCCCCGGTGCCGCGCAGCAACACGCCGTTGGCGCCGAGCTTGGCGGCTTCTTCCCTCAGGCGCCGCATGGCGGTGTCCATCTTGCCCTGATCGCTGACCGCCCAGGACGACTTGCTCGAGGCGTCCAGCAGCGCGATTTCCTCAAAACGTTTTGGCGCCGTCAGGTAGATCTTCACCTGGTCCGGCGAGCGCGGCGGGCGTGCGGTTCCGACGACGACATGCGAGGCGGAGTTGCACCCCGCGACAATGAAGGCGGCGGCAACGAACGTGAGTTGTTTGAATGGTATCTTCATAGGGAGATTTTCAACTGACCGACGGCGTGGCCCCGTGGGAGGACGAGAGTGGTCCGCTACGGAGCCGGTGCCGGCGGGTTGGTTGTCGCTCTAAAATGGAGGCGGGCCCGGCGGTGTCAGTTCCTCTGGGGTGGGCGGTCGGAACTGCCGATGGATGGGCCCGGATCGAGCCGAGTTGGCGGCCGTCGTTGAGCGGCGCCCCGCACCCGCCGTCACCATCCCGTCACGGCCCGGTCCCTTGACAGGGCGGCGGGGGGCGGCTACTTCCGTGCCCCCGATGGACGCCGTGCTCACACAACCGGTCCTCGTGCTCAACCGCCTCTGGCAGGCGGTCAACGTCGTCGCGGCGCGCCACGCCTTCATCCTGCTGGCCCGCGAGCATGCGCAGGTGGTCCACCACGACGCGGCGATCGACGATTTCCGGGTGTTCTCGCTGCTGGATTGGGTGGATTTCTCGCGCCACAACCCGCCGCTGGAGGAGTGCGAGGGCGTGCACACGGTGCGGCAGCACATCCGCCTCCCGCGCGTGATCCTGCTCACGGCCTTCGACAAGATGCCGTGCAAGGAGCTCAAGCTCACCCGCAACAACGTCTTCGAGCGCGACAAGAACCGCTGCCAGTACTGCGGGAAGACCTTTCTCCGCGAGGAGCTCAACCTCGACCACGTGATCCCGCGTCACTACGGCGGCAAGACGACGTGGGAGAACATCGTGTGCTCGTGCATCGTCTGCAATTCCCACAAGGCCAACCGCCTCCCGCACGAGGCGCACCTGCGGCTCATCCGCAAACCCGCGCGCCCGAAGTGGCGGCCGATCATCTCGACGATGCTCGACAAGCAGCCGCATCACCCGGCGTGGAAACACTTCATCGACGTCGCGTATTGGAACGTCGAGCTCGAGGAAGGGTGAGAACTGCGGACTGCGGAGTGCGACGATCGAGCCTCGCATGAGCGCCTGACGCTTGCGGGTGGGCCCGATTGGCCCAAGCGGTCGAGGGCTCCTCCGTTTGCTTTGGTCAAATTCGGGCAAAACCGCCGCAGTTTTGCTTTCTAGCCCGAACACCCGGGGTGCCATTCGCGGCGCTCAACAGGGCCTCGCGTGCGCCCTGCCGGCAGAGGAGGTGTGAATTGTTCGGGCTAGACCGTCTTGATCAGCTCGGCCTTCGGGAAGCGGACCTTCGGAAGCGAGGCGTATTTGTCGCTCTCCGCGCGGTAGCCGAGCGCGACGGCCGCGATCGTGGCGTAACCTTCTTTCCGGACGCCGAGGAGCTCGTCGTACTTGGACGGGTCGAAGCCTTCCATCGGGCAGGTGTCGATCCCGAGCACCGCCGCGGCGGTCATGAGCTGGCCCATGGCGATGTAGGCTTGGCGCGAGGCCCAGTCGTGGAGGTGCGGCTTGCGCGCCTCGTTGAGCAGGCTGCCTTCCATCACCTGGCGGTAGCCGGCGAGGGCGGTGGCGGGCTGGCCGCGCACCTCGGCGATGCGGTCGATGAGGTGCGCGATGTCGCCGGCGACGATCTCGGTGCGCGCAAGGAAGACGACGAAGTGCGAGGCGTCGGTCACCTGCGACTGGTCCCAGGAGTGCGGGCGGAGCTTGGCCCGCAGCGCGGTGTCGCGCACGACGAGGAAGCGGTAGGGCTGGAGGCCGAAGGACGAGGGGGCGAGCACGAGGGCGTCCTCGAGGGCGACCCAGGTGGCCGCGGAGATCTTGCGCGCGGGATCGAAGACCTTGGTGGCGTAGCGCCAGTTGAGCGAGGCGAGGAGCTGGTCGGTAGTAATGGTATTCATCGCAGAGGGCCGGCAACGTGCCCGCGAACGGCGCGGGCGCAAGCGGCAGACCCCGACCGCCGCGTACGGCCTCGAGTGGACTCGGAGAAGGTGTAGCCGGCCGCGGTGAGGCCGGCTCCCTTGTCCGGGGTCGTCGCCCCCGGCTACAGCGGAAGGCAAATCGCTCAGCGCGCCCCGAGCAACCGGAACAACAGCTCCGCCGGCGCCGCGGTGATGCCGATCGCGACCGCGAAGATGTAATTGATCTGCGGCACCAGGTAGAAGGCGGCGATGAGCACGAGCATGCTCCATTGCGAGATGCGGGCGAACGTCTCCCAGGACATGCCCACGATGTGACGGAGGATACGCCCGCCGTCGAGCGGTGGCACCGGCAGCATGTTGAAGACGAAGAGCCAGGCGTTGATCAGGATCACGTGGTGCACGAGCTCGGCCGTCTGCGGCAGGAAGCGGACGGTGACCGCCCCGATGAGGGCGGACAGCAGCGTGAGCGCGAGATTGGCCAACGGGCCGGCGGCGGTCACGAGCGTGTCGTCACGGACCGGATGCTTGAAATAGCCGGGGTTGACGGAGACCGGTTTGGCCCAGCCGAGGAAGAAGCCGCCGCCGAAGGCGAAGATGCACAGGAGCGGGAAGATGATCGTGCCGAGGAGGTCGATGTGCGGGACCGGATTGAGCGTCAGGCGGCCTTCGTTGTGCGGCGTGGGGTCGCCGAGCTTATCGGCCATCCAGGCGTGCGCCCACTCGTGCACGCAGAGGCTGCTGACGAGGACGAGGAAGAAGAGAAGGCCGTCGCGGAGATCCATCAGGGCGCTTTCTCGGGAGTTCCGGGGAGCTGATCAACCAACTTTTGCTTGTTGGCCTGAAGCGGGGCCTCGCTGATCTGCTCGAGGAGGGCGCGGGCCTCGTCGGCGCGGCCGAGCTGGATGAGGATGTTGGCCTGGTGGAGCTGGGTGGTCTGGAGTTCGACACCGGCCTTGGCGCGCTGCGCGATGGACTTCCAGACCGCGAGGGCGGCGGCCCAGTCGGGCTCGGGGAGATCGTAGAAGCTCTCGGCGTGGCGGTAGGCGTAGGCGATGTTGTCGGGGGCGAGCTCGGCGGCCCGGGCGAAGGCGTCGGCGCTGCGGCGCAGGAGGGCGTCGCGGGTGTGGACCTTGCTGTCGACGAAGAAGTCGCGGTACTCGTAGAGGAGCGAACCGAGCTGGTAGTGGTAAAGTGGTTCCTTGGGCGCGAGGCGGACGGCCGCCTCGTAGCAGGCCGCGGCCTCCTTGTATTCACCCTCCTCGGCGTGGTGGTTGCCGATCTGGTTCTGGATGACGGGATGGTCGGGGGCGAGGGCCGCGGCCTTCTTGAAGATCGCGTAGGAGCGCCGCGGGTGGCCGGTGGTGTTGAGGAAGAGGCCGTACGCGATGTAGGCGGTGACGAGCTGGGGATCCCGGCGGAGCAGCGCCTCGTACTCGCGCACGATCTCGCTGAGCTGCATCTCGGTGCTGCTGCGGTCGAGCTGGTCGCCGGCGGCCTGCGCAGCCGCGAGGATGGTGCGCTCGCGCTGGACGATGCGTTTGAGTTCGCGCTCCGACATCGTCTCGCTGGTGCCGCCGGCGGCGGAACCGGTGACGGGTGCGAGGAGGGCGACGAGAGCGAGCAGAAGAGGAAGGAGACGTTTCATCGCGAGCGGAAGGGAGACCGCGAGCCGAGCAGGTTGTGCCGTGGGGCGCGAGCCTTTCGGGCGGCGGCGCGCCGGCGGGAACCTCGATGCCACGCCCCCTTCGCCCGCGGACCGAACGCGGGGGCGGTGCCGTCGCGGGCGCCCGGCGGGCTCTCGATGCACGCGTCAACGCGCCCAGGGGTTCCGGCCGCCCGTCCCGGTTTCGCGATACCGGTCGAGGCACGATGCCCGTCCCCCCGCCTACCGCCGCAACCGGTAGAAACCGCTCGCCGCGCCGCCCTGCGCGGGATTCTCGGCGAAGGGCGAACTCACGAAAGGCCACGCGCGCCAGTTCACCAAGTCGGTCGACGTCTCCAACAACTCGCCACCACTCCAGTCGAGCCGCAGATAACCGTTCGCCGCGGGCGTGAGCGTGAGCGCGCCCTCGGGACCGGGCGCGGGCAGGCCCTTCGCATCGAGCTCCGCCCGCAGCAGTGCCAGCACGTGGAGGTTGTTGTCCTGCGTGGCGGAGAACCCGGGCGCGGTGTTGAGCTTCAACGTGAACACGATCCCGCAGACGCCGCGCTTCCGGTCCACCCACGGAAAACTGCCGAACGCGCCCGGGCTGCACACCTCCTCGACGGGCGCCTCGGCACTCGGCTGCGCGAGAATCCACGCGCCCAGGCCGTAGTCGCCGCGATGACCGTAGACGTTGGACGCGCTCGGCGGCCACGGACTCGCGTACTCGGGCAGGCCCCAGGTCTGGTTCGCGAAAAAGACCTCCACCGAGCGGCTGCTCATGACGATGGTGCCGTCGGGCGCGATGCCGTTGCGCAGCAGCATCCGGAGAAACTTCAGGTAATCATTCGCCGTGCAACGCACGCCGCCCGCGATCGCGGGATTCGAATCGAAGAGATCATAGCTGGCCGAGGTCATGCCCAGCGGGCCGAACAACAGCTCGTCCGCCAGGGTGGCCCACGACTTGCCCGTCACCACTTCGCAGATGCGCCCGACGATCTGCATCCCGTCGCCGTCGTAAGCGAACTGCGTGCCGGGCGGGAAGACGATCGGCGTGTTCGCGGCGATCCGGTCGACCGACTCCGCCAACGTGAGCGTGCGGTCGATCTCGTAGTCCGGATTGCCGAGAAAGAAGCCCGACGTCATCGCAAAGCACTGACGAATCGTCGGTGCCCCCTTCCCGGCCGCCTCGAACTCCGGCAGATGAAGCCCGATGGGGTCCTCAAGGTTGAAGGTGCCGCGCTCGGCGAGGATGAGCACGATCGCGCCCGAGAGCCATTTCGAGCATGAGGCGATGCCGACCTTGGTGTCGGGCCCGATCAGCCCGGACTGGTAGGAGAACAACGGTGTGCCGCGCAGCTCGACGAGCGCGCAGACGCCGGGGCCGTAGAGATCGAGGTTGCCGGCGAGCTGGTCCCGCGCCGCCGAGAAGTCGTAGGCGGGAGTCTGCGCGGGCGAGCCCACCGCTGATACCAAGCCGAGCCAAACGAGCAGAAACAAGCGCATGCCCGCTTGAACGCACGAACCCGGCCAAGGTTTCGCATGAACCAAAACTCGCCGCCCCGCTCGAATCCTCGGCCGCGTCAGCATCGCGCGCTGCGCGCGATCACTCCTGCCAGTGGAACACCACCGGCTTCTCGATCTCGGCGAGCAGGCTGCGGTGCACGGGGCACGTGAGCGCGGCGCGCTCGAGCTGGCCCTCCGGATCGGCGCTGCGCGGCAGCGGAAGCCAGATCTCGGTGGTGAGCTTGGCGATGCGCCGCGGCGGCGGCGTCATGTCCTTCGTCACTTCGACGCGCGCGCCCTTCAGCTCAAGCCCGAGCCGGCGCGCCGCCATGCCCATGATCGTGAGCATGCAGGAGCCGAGCGCCGTGGCGACGAGGTCGGTGGGCGAGAACGTCTCGCCGCGCCCCTGGTTGTCGACCGGGGCGTCGGTCGCGAGCGTCTGCCCCGAAGGGCCATGCGTCGCCACTGTGTGGAGATCGCCTTCATAAACCGCGGTGATCTTGACCATGCCGGCAGCGAACCGCTCCGCCGCGGCCCCCGCAACGCGGAAGTGCGCTGCCCGTCGCTGAACGCCACAGCCGGCACACCGCCGGAGGAGCCCTCTTCCCGCGCGCGATGCCGAGAAGTCATGTCAACTATTGGTTGACATGCTCCGCCCGCCGCGCCGCCGGAGCCCAAGGCGCACCTGTGCGCGCCGGCCTATTCCTGCTCCGCGAGGCGCGCGAGGACCTCGGGCATCGCGACCGCGTTCCACGTGCCCGCGAGCGTGCAGCGCATCTCGGTCGCCGGGTCATCCGCGCGGCCGATCGTCAGCACCCCGCCGTCGACCTGCTGGGTCACCTGCGCGTAGGGGACCGAGAGATCCGAGGCGGGCAGGCCGGGGCGCCGCTGGAAGACGAACCCGTCCGGCCGCAGGGCGGACGGCCCGAAGACCACCGATTGCCCCTCGCGCACCCGTTCCACGATCCGGTTCACCAATTCGGGCACGACGCACGCATCGAGCGCCTCGACGATCTGGCGGTAGCGTTCCAAGCCGTCGTTCGCCGGATCGAACCACAGGAGCGCATCCAGCACCACCCCATCGCGGCCGGCGTACCAGGCGACCTGCGGTCCCTGCCCGCCCAGGCCTTCGTTCACGCCGAAGCGCAGGCCGTTGAGCGCCGCCACGGGCCACTCGCGCCCGTCGCAGCAGATCCGGCGCGAGTCGATCTCGAGCTTCGTGCCGCCGTACTCCAGGGAAAGGGCTCCGTTCTGCGCGCGCTGGAACTGCTGCCACATCTGGCGCCGCTCCCGCACGACGAGCGTGCTCGACTCCTCGTCGAGGAGTTCCGCGGCCAGCACGCACGCCTGGGCCGACACCTCGAACTCGCCGAGCGCGCGCCACGCCGTGCGCGCCAGATCCCGCAGCCGCTGGACCACGCGCTGCCGGTAGGCGGCCTGCACCGGCGCATCCCACGCAAACTGCTCGATCGCCGGCACCAGCACCTCCGTGCAAAGCCGCAGGACCGCCTCATGCGTACTCAAAGGTCCATCACCCGCCGCAACCAGCGCCGCCGCCAGCCGCTCGGTCGCCGCCCGGTCGGCCTCGGCGATCCGGCGCCGTTGCTGGGCGCCCGCCGGCCACGAGGCGAGGTGCAGCAACCAGGGGAGCGTATCGCTCTCGTTGCCGCCACGGCGCACGTGCTCCGCCATCCCGGCCAGCCCCCCCTCGATCGCCCGGTCGCCGATGCGCCGCAGCAACGCCGCCTCCGGTCCGGCCACCGCCTCGATGACCCGCCAACGTAGCGCCAGTTGCCGGAAGAAATCCGCCAGGTGCGGCAGGCAGGGCGTGTCGTCGCCGGTCAGCCTCTCCTCGGCGGCGAGCACCAGCTCATCCGCGCGGCGCCGCTCGTCTTCAAGCACCGGGACCGCGGCGCGTTCGAGCGCCGCCGCGTCGGGGCAGAGGCGGCCCGCCTGCAGGCGCAGCCACCGCGCCTCGGTGAACTCGCCGCGATGGGCGCGTTCAAGCGCGGCCAGCAACGCGACCGCGGCCAGGCTCCGGGCGAGCTCCACGCGCCCCGCGAACGCCGGGCAGCCGGTCCCGTCGCCGAGGCCGAGCGCGACCCACCGTCCGGTGCACCGCCGCCAGAAGTCGTCGTGCGCCAGCGCGGCAAGCCAATGCTCGACCGCGGCGCCCCACCAGGCGCGCGCCTCCTCGTCGAGCGCACCACCCTCCAGCTCGCGCGCCAGGGCCGCCTGGTGGAACAGAACCGCCATGTTGTGCTCGGCCACGGCGGAACCCTCCGCCGCGCGCCAGTGCCCGTAGGCCGCCTCCGGATCGCCGGCGGCGAGCGCGGCGAGGGCCGGGTCGGATTTGCTTTGTGGGTACGAAATGGACCAGAACCAGAACAGGTCCGCGACCGCCCGGTCGGCCGGATCGTCGACCGCCTGCCCGGCGCGCTGCAGTTGCTCCGCGGTCGGCGGCAGCTCCGGCGCGAACGCCCACAGCGCCGGGGGCGGTGCGTCGAGCAGCGCCTGCATCCGATCGACCAGCACAGCGGGCTCGAACCCGGGGAAAAGGCCGAGGGCGCGCCCCGGGTTCGCGGCGTAGAGGGAAAGCCGGGGCGCCTCGCGCAGGGCGCGCAGCAGTTCGGGGCAGGCCGGACCTTCGGCCGCGACGCGGTGGGCGGCGGGGGAGACGGGGGTGGCGGCAACCGGCGTGGGGAAAGCGGCTGACATGGGCGTAAAATTGCAGTGAACCAACCCCGACGCCCATCCCGGACCACGTCGCCGGCCGGACTTCACGGGTTTTTGACAATGCGGTTACGAAGCGCACCCACCCCGCGCGGGGCGCGCTTTGCCGGACCGCAGAACGACGCACGGTTCACGGCGCCACCCCAGCTCCGACCGCCGGCCCGGAGGCCGGCGCCACACCCGCCCGGCGACCCAGCCGCAGCGCCCCTACCTCCCCTCCGGCGCCGTACATTTTCGTGATACGATCGCATCACGAAAATGTACGGTTTCACTCGTAGGCGTCAGCGGCGCCGGCTTCCGCTATGGCCACTCCGTCGAGCAACAAGGGACGCACGTCGAGTGCCGGACTTCCGGCGGCGGATCGCGAAGGCCCTCAGGCTATCGCCCGTTCCCAATCGGTTGGGCGCTCGTCCCTCGTCGCTCGTCGCTCAAGAAACAGCATCTGCTTCTTCCCGTCCGGGGCAAAACGCGTTTTGCGGTGGGGGCTGCCTCATCACGGCGCGGCCCGCAACGGCCGCACCCACGAAAAAGGCGCGGCCGTTGCGGGCCGCGCCTGGAGAAAACGGAGTTGGCTTTCGCTCAGATCTAGTAGGCCGGGAGCAGCTTGTCCACGCCGACCTTCTCAAGGCGGACGAAGGCGGGCAGGCCGTTCTCGAACGGCACCGCGACCTCGCCCTGGATGAGCGGCAACGCGTAGCGGGCGAACTGGAAGTTCATGCTCACGCCGTCCTCGTTGATCCACTCCTTCGGGAGGTGCTTCACGCCGTTGGCGATCTCGGAGAGCGGCACGAGCGCCGTCTCGCAGGAGTACTGGTCGGTGTCGCCACGGACGAGGATCACGCACTTGTCGGTCTCGCCGGCGACGGCGGCCTTCACGGCGGCCTGGCCGGCCAAATACGCCTCGTCGCTGTCCGTCTTGGAGGCGGAACGGGCGGCGGCGCGCTGGGCATGGCCGAAACGGGCCACGCGGGACTTCACGCCGGGGATGCCCTGGTCGACGAGACTGGCGAGGAAGTCGCCGGCGCCACCGAGCTGGGCATGGCCAAAGGCGTCGGTGCCGGTCGCGGTCGAGACGTAGTTGCCGTCCTTGTCGACGAGGCCTTCGCCCACGACGACCAGGCAGTACTTCTCGCGCTTGAGCACGCGGCGGACGTCCTCGAGGAACTTGTCGTTGTCGAACGGCACCTCGGGCAGGAGGATGATGTGCGGCGGATCGTGCGGGTGGTCGCGGCGCTTGGCGAGCGAGGCGCCGGCGGCGACCCAGCCGGCCGAGCGGCCCATGACTTCGACGATCGAGACGAGGTCGCCCTGGCCCATGGCCTCATGGTCGCAGGCGAGTTCGCGGATGATCGAGGAGACGAACTTGATGACCGAGCCGTAGCCCGGGCAGTGGTCCGTGGAGACGAGGTCGTTGTCGACCGTCTTCGGCACGCCGATCACGCGCATCTCCCAGCCCTGCTGCTGGGCGAGCTTGGAGATCTTGTCGGCCGTGTCCTGGGAGTCGTTGCCGCCCGCGTAGAAGAAATAGCGGATGTTGTGCGCCTTGAAGACCTCGATCACGCGCTCGAAGTCCTGCTGCTTCTTGAGCTTGTAGCGGCAGGTGCCCAGCGCGGCGCCGGGCGTGTAGCGCAGGCCGCGGATGGTCTGCTGGGACTCGGAGGCGAGGTCGATGAAGTCCTCGTTGAGGATGCCGAGCACGCCGTTGAGACCGCCGTAGATCTCCTCGATGCAGGAGTGGTTGAGGGCTTCGCTGACGACGCCGGCGACGCTGGCGTTGATGACCGCGGTCGGTCCACCGGATTGCCCTACGAGAAGATTGCCCACGAGTTCAGCCATGGCAGTGCAGATTAGGTTGTTGGAGTTGCGAAAGAGCGGAACGAAACGCCCCGCAAAATGGAGTGGCAACCCAATTCTCCCGGACCACGGCCGCACCTTGCCACCCATCCGCCCACGATCCGCCACCTCCGCCCCCCGTCGTTTCCCCGCAACAATTTCTTATTGTCCCTATTAGTAAACTGGTCTGCCGTCCCTGCACCCCCGACGCGCTCCCCGCCTCGGCTCACACCCTAACGTACCCGCATGAAGCCCACTCGTCTTCTTGTGTCCGCGCTCGCCGCGGTCCTCCTCGCCTGCCCGCCCCTCCGCGCCGCCGCTCCCGTGCTCGACTGGAACGACCAGGCCCTCAACGCCATCCGCCTCGCGCGCACGCCGCCGCCGATCGCCGCGCAGCATCTCGCGTCGCTGCACGCCGCGATCTTCGACACCGTCAACGGCGTCACCCGCACCCACACCGGCTGGCTGGTGCGCGAAGCCGCCCCCGCCGGCCTCGACCTCGACGCCGCCATCGCCGCCGCCGCGCACACCACCATCCTCGCTCTTTGGGGACAGGCGGCCAATCCGGAGAACATCAACGCCGCCTACGCCACCGCCCTCGCCGCCATCCCGGACGGCGCCGCGAAGACCGCCGGCATCGCCTGGGGCAAAACCGTCGCCGCGCGCATCCTCGCCGCCCGCGCCACCGCCGGCCTCGACAAGCCCCTGCCCGGCCCCTTCGCCAGCACCGAGCCCGGCAAATGGCGCGAGACCCCGCCCGGCTTCCGCCCCGCCGTGCTGCCCCACGTCGCCAAGGTCACGCCCTTCGTGATGACCTCGCCCGACCAGTTCCGGGCCCCGCCGCCGCCCGCCCTGGACTCCCAGGAACACGCCGAGGAGATCGCCTACGTCGTCAAAGTCGGCGCCCGCGACGGCGCAGAGCGCACCGAATACGAGACCCTCGCCGCCCCGTTCTGGGCCGACGACCTCGGCTCCGCCACCCCGCCCGGCCACTGGAACGTGATCGCGCAGGACCTCGCCCGCCGCCACCGCCTCTCCACGCCGGAGTGCGCACGCCTCTTCGCCCTGCTCAATCTCGCCTGCGCCGACGCCGGCATCTCGTGTTGGGACAGCAAATTCCACTACTCCACGTGGCGGCCCGAGACCGCGATTCGCGAGGTTACCCCGGAGATCAACCCGCACGCCGAGGCGCACCCGGACTTCATCCCGCTCATGGCCTCGCCGGCCTTCCCGTCGTACACCTCCGGACACAGCACCTTCTCCGCCGCCGCCTCCCGCATCGTCGAACGCTTCTTCGGCACCGACGACATCGAGTTCACCACCTCCTCCGACGGTCTGCCCGGCGCCGTGCGTACCTTCAAAAAGCTCTCCGACGCCCGCAAGGAGATCGGCATGAGCCGCGTCTGGGGCGGCATCCATTTCATGTCCGACAACCTCGTCGGCCAGGAATGCGGCCTGAAACTCGCCGACTACGTCTTCGCCACCGCGCTCCAACCCGTCGCCACGCGGCCGGCACACTAACCCATCCGGGGGGCCTCCGAAACGGCCTTCACCTCCGCGGCCGTGATCACGCAATTGCCGAAAGCCCACCAACGACACCGCTCGCACCGATCCTGAAACTGTAGGTCCGCGTGCTTGCACGCGCCCCTTCCCCGTAGGTCGTCCCTTCAGGGCGACCTGGCGGGTGAATCTCTCAGACCCGGTGCGAGCTTCACACCGGCTGATGCCCGCCACAGCCGTCTCAGCGCAATCGCCCTACCAGCAAACCCCGTCCTCCCCCTGCCCACTCCGCCACTCCCATGCGCGCCACCGCTCTGCTCCCTCTTCTCGCCGCCACCCTCGCCCCGGCCGCGCTGCTCGCGGCGGCTCCAGCCTCCGACTACACCGCGACCCCGTTCGCAGCCCGCAGCGTCGCGCCCGCCGGCGGCAAGCCGTTCACCGTCCTCCCGGCCGCCGCGACCGGCGTCGACGTGCCCAACGTCTACAACGACCCGCGCATGTGGGGCGACCGCTTCCGCGAATTCACCCTCGGCGCCCTCCAGACCGGCGTCGCCGTCGCCGACTTCGATCGCGACGGCCGGCCCGATCTTTTCGCCGTCTCGAAAAACGGCCCCTGCGCGCTCTACCTCCAGATCGCGCCCTGGCGGTTCGAGAACCGCGCCGCCGCGGCCGGCGTCGAGGCCGCCGAGCCCGCGCCGAAGGTCGGCGTCACCGCCGTCGACCTCAACCAGGACGGCTGGCCCGACCTGTATGTTTGCCGTTACGACGCCCCCAATCTCCTCTTCGTGAACAACCGCGACGGCACGTTCACCGAACGCGCCGCCGAGTACGGCCTCGCGCTCAAGGACGCCTCCGTGCACGCCGTCTTCGCCGACTACGACCGCGACGGCGACCTCGACGCCTACCTCGTCACCAACATCCTCGATTTCGCCAAGAGCCCGCAGGGCCGCCGCGACTACCTCCTGCGCAACGACGCGGGCAAGTTCGCCGACGTCTCCAAGGAGGCCGGCATCTGGGGCCTCACCCAGGGCCACACCGCGATCTGGTTCGACGCCAACGGCGACCGCTGGCCCGACCTCTACGTCGCCAACGACTTCGAGACCCCCGACCGCTTCTACCTCAACCGCGGCGACGGCACCTTCGCCGACGTCGTCGACCAGCGCCTCCCGCACGTCACCTACTTCTCGATGGGCGCCGACTTCGGCGACCTCAACAACGACGGTCGTACCGACTTTCTCGTCACCGACATGCGCGAGCGCACCCACGCCGGTTTCATGACCGGCATGGAGGAGGTCGGTCGCGGCCTCTGGGAGACCGAGCGCGTCACCGACCTGATTCCGCAGTACATGTGGAACGCCCTCTACCTGCACACCGGCACCGACCGCTACCTCGAGCTGGCCCACTTCGCCGGGATGGAGGCCACCGGCTGGACGTGGGCCCCGCGCCTCGCCGACCTCGACAACGACGGCCACACCGACGTGTTCTTCACCTCGGGGATGATCCGCAACTTCCTCGACGCCGACCTCGTCGACAAACAGAACGTCGCCCCCACCCTCGCCGCCCGCGCCGCCGTCTGGAAGAACGCCCCGCCGCGCCGCGAGCCCACGCTCGCGTACCGCAATCTCGGCGACCTGCGCTTCGCCGATGTCTCCGCCTCCTGGGGACTCGACCAGCCGAGCGTCGCCTTCGGCTGCGCCCTCGCCGATCTCGACGGCGACGGCGACCTCGACCTCGTCTACGCCAACTGCGAGGAGCCCCCGAGCCTCATCCGCAACGACACCGCCACCGGCCACCGCCTCGCCGTGAAACTCGCCGGCCGCGCGCCCAACCTCGACGGTATCGGCGCCGAGCTCCGCCTCGAAACCGCCTCCGGCGTGCAGGTGCGCCAGCTCTTTCCCGAGCGCGGCATCGTCGCCAGCGAGCCGCCCGTCGCGCACTTCGGCCTCGGAACCGACACCCGCGTGCGCCGGCTCACGGTGCACTGGCCGCGCGGCCAGGTGCAGGTCCTCGAAAATCTCCCCGCCGACCAGCTCCTCACCCTCGCCGAGCCGCCACTCGATCCCGCGGCCCCGCTGCCGCCCGCCGTGCGCCAGACCCCGGCGAACCCCGCCGCGCTGCTCACCGAAACCGCCGCCGCCCACGGCCTGCAACTCGAGACCGCGCTGCGACCCTTCGACGAACTCTCCCGCCAGCGCCTGCTCCCGCGCCGGCTCAACGGCACCGCGCCCGCCCTCGCTGTCGCCGATGTCGATGGCGACCGCCACGAGGACGTCTTCGTCGCCGGCCAACACGGACGGCCGGGCCGGCTGTTCCTCGCCCGCGCCGACGGCACTTTCGTCGCCGCGCCCGACCAGCCGTGGGAGGCCGATCTCGCCTCCGACGACACCGCTGCGCTCTTCGCCGATCTCGACGGCGACCGGCTCCCCGAGCTTGTTGTCGCCTCCGGCGGGATACGACGTAACGCCGGCGACCCCGCGCTCGGCGCCCGGGTCTTCCGCAACCTCGGCGCCGGCCGTTTCGCCGCCGCCCCCACCGCCGCGCTGCCCGGCGCGGGCACCAGCCTCGGCGCCCTCACCGCCGCCGATTTCGACGGCGACGGCGCCACCGATCTCTTCCTCGGCGGCCGCGTGGTGCCCGGCAAATACCCGGCCACGCCCCGCAGCTTCCTCTACCGCAACGAAGGCGGAAACCTCGTCGACGTGACCGACCAGCTCGCGCCCGGACTGCGCGAAGTCGGCATGGTCACCGCCGCGGCCTGGGCCGACATCGACGGCGACGGCCGCCCCGATCTCCTCCTCGCCCTCGACTGGGGTCCGATCAGCTACTGGCGCAACACCGGCCACGGGTTCGAGGACCTCACCGCGCAGGCCGGACTCGCCGCCCGCACCGGTTGGTGGAGCGCGCTCACCGTCGCTGATGTCAATGGCGACGGCCGCCCCGATCTCGTCGTCGGCAACACCGGCCTCAACACCAAGTACCACGCCTCCGCCGCCGAGCCCGCGCTCCTGTATTCCGGAGTCTTCGACAACTCCGGCCGCGAACACCTCGTCAAGGCCCACTACGTCGACGGCCGCCCCGCGCCCGTGCGCGGCCGCAGCAAGCTCGCCTACGCGTTCCCGTGGCTCCCGCGCAAGTTTCCCACCTACGCCGCCTTCTCCCGCGCCTCCGTCGAGGACATCTTCGGCGCCGACCGCCTCGCGCAAACGCGCCGCCTCGCCGCCACCGAACTCGCCAGCGGCGTGTACCTGAATCGTGGCGACGGAACCTTCTCGTTCGCCGAGCTACCCCCCGCCGCCCAGCTCGCCCCGATCAACGCCATCGTCGCCCGCGACTTCGACGCCGACGGCCGGCTCGACCTCGTCTGTGTCGGCAACGACTTCGGCCCCGAGCCCACCACCGGCCGTTTCGACGGCGGCCTCGGCGTCTTCCTCCAGGGCGACGGCCAAGGCAACTTCACCGCCCTCCTGCCCGGCGATTCCGGCCTCGTCGTCGACGGCGAGGCCCGCGCCGCCGCCGCACTCACCCTCCCCGGATCCAAGACCCCCGCCGTCATCGTCGCCCGCTGCAACGGCCCGGTTCAGCTCTTCGTGCCCACCGCCCCGTAGGTCGTCCCTTCAGGGCGACCCGTCAGGCAACGTTCTCGACCCAGTTGCGAGCACCACGCCCAACGGGGCGGGCTGAAGCACCACGCCCAACGGGGCGGGCTGAAGCACCGCCCCACGCGCAGGCGCACAGCACCGCCATTGGGCAACTCCCACACTCCCCTTCGCGCTCCGCCCCGTAGGTCGTCCCTTCAGGGCGACCCGTCAGGCAACGTTCTCGACCCAGTTGCGCGCACCACACCGGCCGGGGCGGGCTGAAGCACCGCCCCACGCGCAGGCGCACGCACCGCCATTGGGTGCTCCCACACTCCTCTTCGTGCCCACCGCCCCGTAGGTCGTCCCTTCAGGGCGACCCGTCAGGCAACGTTCTCGACCCAGTTGCGAGCACCACGCCCAACGGGCCGAGCCGGGCTCGCCCTTCCGGCTTGTTCTGCACAACGGAAGCGCAGGGTTCAGCTTGGTAACCAACTTCTCGGGCCACGCTTGGCGTGCCAAAAACGCAGCACATACACCACGCGCTGGGTCTCATCGATGCGATAGGTGACAAGATAGGGATCGCTCACCAGGCGCCGCACCCCAGGGCGCGCCCGAAACAGGCCGCCGCGCCGCGGCAGAACCGCCAACGACTCGGCCAATGCAACCAACTCCAGTGCGATGCGTTCGGCAGCGTCCAAGTTGTCCTGGGCGATGTAGCGAGCGATCTCGCCCAAATCGCGCAAGGCCGGACGCGAGAGGATTACGCGGTAATCCATGAGCGCACGTTCTGGCGCACGTCCGCCACCGGCACACCTCCCTCATCGGCGAGGGAACGCTCGGCCTCGTCGATGGCCGCTGTCATCGCAGAGGCCTCCGGCCAGAGCTTGGCTTCCAGCCACGCGGCCACCGCGCGTTGCGCGTCCACGGGCAACTTCTCCAAGGCGGCTTCGATTTCGGCGACGGTGCTCATGGCGGCGACTTTGCGGTTTTCTCATTGTCTGGCAACTGCGCCGCGGGGGGCGAAAAGAGGCCTGGCCGTTGTTTGCTCGCCCTTCTCCCGTCTCGCTCGAGAAGGTATCCGCGGAACTGGGAAAACGCGTCAGGGTCTCCCGTTGGCCTTCATGTCTGTGCCTCGAACCGGCGTAGTGTGCCCTCCGCGGCGCGCCTACTTCACCTTGCCCGCGGCGTTCTCGAGCACGACGTTGCCCACCACGGCGGTGTCGGAGGTCACGGGCAGGTGCGAGGTGAAGCCGAGGCCCACGTAGAACGGCGCGTCGAACTTCAGCGTGAACGGCTGGCCGACCGCCTGCATCGAACCATCGGGCTGGCCCACGAAGAGCGTGAACGTGTCGCCGCGTTTCTCGAGGCCGAGGCGGACCGGCTTGGTCGCGCCGACCGGGCCCGTGCCCTTGTCGCGGCACACCTCCGCGAGATCGGCACCCTTCGTCGGGCGCTGCGCCAGGTGGATCAACCCCGCGCCATGCAGGCCGGCCATGATCTCCTGCGCGTCGTCATCGAGGTCCTGGCGCACGATGAGCACGACCTTGCGGTCGTCGTAGCCTTGTGGATTCGGAAAGGTGATGTCGGCCGCGAACGAGACATCGCCGGACAGCTTCTTCCAGAGGAAGCGGAACTCGTCGCGGAAGTACCAGATGTTGTAGCCGGCGGAGTCGATCGTGTACCGGCCCGTGGCGGGGTCGAAGCTCGCGCTGCCCGGGACGAGCGAAGTGCCGACCTCCGCCTGACCTTCGAAGATGCCGATCGGCTCGGTGATGATCGTGCTGGCGCGGGTGAAGCCGGCAGGTGGCGGCACCTGCTGGTGGGTGGCGGTGCCGGGCAGCGCCCACTCGGGCGGCACCGGCACATCCGCGGCGCGCACGAGCGGCAACGCGGCGAGCAGGAACAGGGTGGACAACGCAACCAGGCGGGAGGAGGGCGTCGGGGTGGGCAGGATAGGGGTGGCCATGCCGCGAAGCCGATGCCCACGACCCGCCGGGGTCAAACCGCGAAGCCGCCGCCACAGGCCCCATCGTCCGATGACACGGCCGCTGAATGCACCGGCTGCGCTCCGGCCCCGTCCGCGGCCGGCGGCGTCGCCTTCGAATGGACACAACCGCGCACCCCGCCGCCCGCCCTTCGCGCGCCGCTGGGGCGACCGGCGCGACCGCCCACCGCCGAACCGGCCCGTTGATCAAAGGGAGCGCGACACCGCCCCGCCGTTGCGCCACTTTCGTCCCCGTTCGCCCGGGATGCCACCGCGGCCGCGCAGCGAAACCCGTTCTTTCCCCCGCCTCTTTTCCGTGCCGCCCTTCCAGCGGGCGGACGCGTATTCTGGAAGCAGTGTGGGCCCCGGCGTGCGAGTAGGGCACCCGGGAAAGCTGCTCCCAGTGATGGTAACAACATCGACGGCCGGCACCTTTCGGGGCGCCGGCCGTTCCATTTTCCGGGCGGGCGGACCGGTCGCCGTGGGCCTCAAGCCTCCTGGTGATCAACCGATAAGGAGCCGACGTGAGTTCTTGCCGATCCAGTGCGCAACCCGGCCTCCCACGCGACGGGCGGGCTTCCCTTGCCCACCTGCGGCTGGCCCTGGCCCTCGCCTGTTGCGCCGCCGGAGTGCTGGGCGCGCAAACGCGCCTGGCCGATCCCGCCCCGCCCGGCCTCACCGAAGCCGGCATCCCCGCGTTCGTCGTGCTCGGTCCGGAAGCGATGGGGTTGAGCACCCCGCCCACGGACCTCCGCCAGCTCCCCGACGGCCGCGTGCTCGTCGTGGCCCGCAACGAGATTGCCGTCGGCGACGGTGTGCGCTGGGAGGTTTACCACCAGGCCGCGACCGACCGGCGCAACAGCACCCTCGCGTTGGCCGTCGCTCCCACCGGGGAATTCTACGCCAGCGTGCAGAGCGGCATCGGCCGCGTCGATTTCGGCACCGATGGCCGCTGGCGCTTCACCAAGGTCGCCAGCCTG
>JAHFTC010000061.1 GCA_023269585.1 Opitutaceae bacterium | reverse complement strand
CTACCATTATCCGAAAGGCGCTCCGCGCGTCGTCGAGTGATGGAGACCGGAACCGCCCGGTACGGACCCGTACGCCGGGTGGTGTGGGGGCCGGTGGCTAACTACCACCGGCTACCCGATTGGCCCGCCGTTTGAACTTGGTTACCTCACACGACGCGACCATTTCGCGGTACTGCTCTTCGGTGCCGTGGTATAGAAACACCTCGCGATTCCCTTCGATCATCGACCTCGGCAACCAACGCCCAATCTCTTGCCTCACTTCCTTGTGAGTAGGCAGATGCTCGAAAAACGAGACCGTGACGATGGTCATCAAATCGTCGGAAGCGTCTTTTCCTCTTGGGGCGTCGAGGCACCACCTCGCGAAATCGTAGATACGCCGGATGAGATCTTCATCTCTTACAAGATGCGCTCGGTACAGGATTCCATTCAGCTCGTTGAAGAACCCGTAGGCGCTCTTCTCCGCTTGGAGCTGTCTCCGGCACTCGGGAAAACGGTCAAAGACTTCTTTTCGCCAGCGGGACATATTGTTCGGCCAACAGTGTATTATGCCACGCGGGTTTGGCCTGTTATCAGCGCGGGGCGCTGGGCGGTCGCGAGGGGCGGGCGCGAGGAACGTGGCATGCCAAGTTTCTGGCGGCGTTGAGGTTCCGCGGCAAGGGCGGAGCGCGTGTGGTGTCAGGCTTCTCTCCCGACGTGCCTGAAAAACTGCGGGAAAGTGCGGGCGCCCGAGCCGGAGATTGAGAAGCCACCGTGCCGGGTCGCTGTTGCAAAGTCCTCGCAGCCCGCGTGTTCGAGTCAGAGCCGCAGTCCGCGCCCCGAGAGGGTGCCACGATCGCCTTGCATCATATCGGGAAAACAATGGCGATCAGGCGGGCCGTGCCTCGGCGGCGGCAGCCGTTCATGCGCGTGGCGACGAAGGAGATGCAGAGCCGGGGAGTCGGGGAACGGTTCGTCGCGCCTCCCCGCCTATCGCTCCCGAAAACCGGCGGGCCTCGGATGTCGGGCGTGAAGCCCGACCCACCAGCGGAGCCGCGCTTCGCGTGGATTCTTGCCCCTTCGCGGCTGTCCCAGCTCACGTCCGGGCCTCTGCCGTCTTTGCGTTCTCTGCGGTTAGAATTTCCCCGTTCCGGGGCTCCCCGCCTTCTCTGTGAGCTCCTCCGCCTCGGTGCACTCTGTGGTCGGATCGAATCTCCGCTACCGGGTTCGGCGCCCCCGGCTACAACGGGCTGCTGCCGGCATCAGTGTGCATCAGTGGTTCAACTCTCCAGGTTTCGATCCGCCGGGTTCGGCGCCCGCGGCCAGCCGGTCCGTTCCTGCTTTCCTGATTTCCACATTCAACTCCCTGCCGGGCTGAATGACTTCGTTGTCCAGCTACGGCCGAGGCGGGTCGACGGTGGACGGTCGACGGTGGACAGTGGACGGTGAGCGGTGGTGGGTCGGCCTGCGGCCTCGCTTCGCGCTCCTTCAGTTGCGGCTCTGCCGCGCGCCTCTGCGTTCTTTGCGCTCTTTGCGGTTAAAACTTTCCCGTTCCGATGCTCCCCGCTTTCTCTGTGATCTCCTCCGCCTCTGTGCCCTCTGTGGTCGGATCGAATCTCCGCTACCGGGTTCGGCGCCCCCGGCTACAAACGGCCGTTCCTGCTTTCCTGATTTCCACATTCAACTCCCTGCTGGGCTGAATGACTTCGTCGTCCAGCCACGGCCGAGGCGGGCTGAAGCACCGCCCTACGCGCAGGCGGGGTGGGCTGCGTCCGTTCCTCTGCGGTCTGTGCGCTCTTTGCGGTTAAACCCTTCCGGTCTCCGTGAACTCCTCCGCCTCGGTGCCCTCTGTGACGAAATCGGCGGTCCGCCACCGCCCACCGGCTACCGCCCACTGTCTACCGGCCACCGTCCACCGCCTACGGGCAGCCGAAGAGGCGGCGGGCGCGGATGAGTTCGGCGGCGGCGGGCGGGACGAGGAGATTCCAGCTCGGGTCCGCCGTCTGGATGCGCCGGAGGATGTCGCGCGAGGGAATGGCCAGCGCCACGGGGTCGTAGTTGGTCACGCCGACGACATGGCGATTCTCGAGCAGATGCGCGTAGAGGTGACGGAGGTGCGGGGCGACCTGGAGATTCGCCGCGGTGTAGATCGCGCCGGCACCATCGGCCGGCGGCGGCAAGTCGCAGTAAGCGGCGAGCGCGTCGCGATGCATCGGGTACACGTAGAGGCGCACGGCCTCGCGGAAGAGGCGGCCGATGGACTCGAGGATGCCGCCGGGGAGGTTCTCGTAGTATTTCTCGTCGAGCACGCCGAGCAGGGTGTTGATGCCGAGCACCACGCCGATCGGCTCCTGCGTGTAGCGGCGGAAGTACTGGGTGAGGCGGAAGAAGACCGAGTAGTTGGAGACGAGCACGTGCAGGCCCACGGCACCCAGAACATCGACGCGGGCGAGGAAGTCCGCGGGGTCGAGCGAGCCGGAGGCGAGCAGGTTGTGCATCGTCAGCTCGGCGAGGACGAGCGTCTCGGAGCGCGCGACCGCGGGGTCCTGCGCGAACTGCTCGCCGGCGCAGCGCAGCATGTCGAGGTTGACGTTGGTCACGGGCCGGAAACTGCCGCGCTCGACGAGCACGGCCTTCCGGCGCAGCACCTCGGAGGGTTGGAGCACCTCGCCGGCGGGACTGAAGAGCACGGCGTTGGTGAGGCCGGCTTCGACGAGGAAGAGGGAGAGGAGGCGATTGTCGACGCGGGCGAAGGCGGGGCCGGAGAACTGCACCATGTCGACCTCGATGCGGTCGGTGCCGAGGTTGTCGGCCAGCGAGGCGACGAGCGCCTTCGGGTCGTGGTGGAGGTAGGCGGCGCCGTAGAGCAGATTCACCCCGATGATGCCGAGCGCCTGCTGCTGGAGGACGTTCTCCTTGTCCCACATGCGCACGTGGATGACGACATCGTTGGGCGCCTCGCCGGGGTTGATCTGGAAGCGCACGCCCATCCAGCCGTGGCATTCGTTGGTGCCCTTGTAGTTCCGGGCGGCGACGGTGTCGGCGAAGACGAAGAAGCGGGTGGAGTCGCCGCGGGCGGCGCCGAGGCGCTCGGTGAGCAGCGCGTACTCGTGGTCGAGCATCGTGTGTAGCCGCTCACGGGAGACGTAGCGCGGGGCCTTGCCGTAGATGGCGTCGCTGAACGCCATGTCGTAGGCGGAGATGGTCTTCGCGACGGTGCCGGCGGCGCCGCCGACCTGGAAGAAATGGCGGGCGACCTCCTGGCCAGCACCGATCTCGGCGAACGTGCCGTAGAGGGCCGCGTCGAGGTTGACGGTGAGCGCCTTGCGGCCGGTGGTGAGGAGCTCCTTGGGCGAGGGGGCGGAGTCGGAGGAGGGCGTGGCGGTGGTGAGCATCGCGAGACGAAGAGTGTGCAGGCGGCGTGCCGGCGCAACGGCGGGGTGGGCACGTTTTCTTCGCTTCTTCATGGACGGTTCATCGTCGCTTCATGCGGGCGTGAGATGGTGCGGCCCAACCTATGAGTTCACTCCTTCGCAAACTGTTGTGCATAGCATTGACCGTGTGTGCCGCCGCGGTCGGACTCGGCGAACCCGCCACCGACCGTTGCCTCGCGCCGTACTTCGCCGTGAAATCCGGGACGGAGTCGGCCGCCGATTTTCCGCTCCAAGCCACCAACGTGTCCGCCGAGATCGCCGGGCCGATCGCCGAGGTGCGTGTGGTGCAGACCTACGCCAACCGCGGTCAGACCGCGATCGAGGCCACCTACATCTTCCCCGCGTCGACGCGCGCGGCGGTCCACGGGTTGACGATGACGCTCGGTGGGCGGCGCGTGGTGGCGCAGGTGAAGGAGCGCGGCGAGGCACGCCGGACGTACGAGCAGGCCAAGAGCGAGGGCAAGACCGCGTCGTTGCTCGAGGAGCACCGGCCGAACGTCTTCCAGATGAACCTCGCCAACATCCTCCCGGGCGACGTGGTGGAGGTGGAGCTGCGGTATTCCGAGCTGCTCGTGCCGACCGATGGCATCTACGAGTTCGTCTACCCGACCACGGTGGGCCCGCGGTACTCGAACCGACCGGCGGCGACGGCGACACCCGACGCGAAGTGGGTGGCGAACCCGTACCTGCCGGAGGGCTCGCCGGCGGTGGCGGCGTTTGCGCTCGAGGCCCGCGTGGTGGCGGGGATGGCGCTGCACGAAGTGGCGTCGCCGAGCCATCGCGTCGGAATCGATTTTCGCAACGCCGGGGAGGCGCAGGTCACGATCGCGCCCGACGAGCCGCTGCCGGCCAACCGCGATTTCGTCCTGCACTACCGGCTCGCCGGCGGTGCGATCGAGACCGGGCTCCTGCTCGACCCGCCCGCGAAGGAAGGCGAGGACGGGCATTTCCTCCTGCTGCTGGAAGCGCCCGCGCGGCCGGCGGCGACGCTGGTGCCCCCGCGCGATTTCCTGTTCGTCGTCGATGTGTCGGGCTCGATGCACGGGTTTCCGATTGAGACGACGAAGGTCCTGTTGCGTGAACTCGCGGCGCGGTTGCGCCCGGTCGACAGTTTCAACGTCCTGCTCTTCGCTGGCGACAGCCAGCTGCTCTCGCCCACGTCGCTGCCGGCGACCGCGGAAAATGTCGCCGCGGCACTGGCGCTCATGGACCAACAGAGCGGCGGAGGCGGCACGGAGCTGCGCGCGGCGATGCAGCGTGCGCTCGCCGTGCCCGGCGAGGCGGGGAAGGCGCGCATCATCTCCGTGGTGACGGACGGCTATGTGGACATGGAGCCGGAGCTTTTCGAGCTGGTGCGGCAGAACCTCGGCGGCTCGAGTCTGTTTGCGTTTGGCATCGGGGCGTCGGTGAACCGGCACCTGCTCGAGGGGTTGGCGCGGGCGGGCCGGGGTGAGCCGATTGTGGTCACGGACCCCGGCAAGGCGCCGGCGGGCGCGGTGCGTTTCCGCGAGATGGTGGAGTCGCCGGTGCTCACCGGCGTGAAGGTGGCGTTCGACGGCTTGACGGTCGACCAACTCGCGCCGTGGCCGGTGCCGGATGTGTTCGCGCGGAGGCCGGTGGTGGTGGCGGGGCGTTACCGGGGCGAACCGAAGGGGGCGATTCGCGTGGGCGGGCGGAGCGGCGAAAACGACTGGAGCGCGACGGTCGAGGTGGGCGCGGCGGCGAAGTTGCACTCGGCCGGCTTGGTCGGGCGCCTGTGGGCGCGGCAACGCATCGCGGAACTGGCCGATCTGCAGGAACTCCGGCTCGACGAGGCGCGCAAGGCCGAGGTCACGCAGCTCGGGCTGCGCTACAACCTGCTGACGAAGTACACGTCGTTCGTGGCCGTCGACGAGGTGGTGCGGCGCAATCCGGCGGATCCGCTGCGGACGGTGGCGCAGCCCTCGTTGTTGCCGGAGGGCGTTTCCAACCAGGCGGTCGGCGGCGAAGTCGCCACGGCCCCGGAGCCCGCGACGGTGTTGTTGCTCGGCGCGGTCGTGATCTGCCTGGCCGCGAATCTGTGGCGCCGGCGTCGCGCCAGGGCCGCAGCCCCCGCCAGCGCATCCCTCGCTGGCACCAAATAAGTTCACGACCGTGAGAGTATTTGGCAGAGAACGGGCGGAAATGGGGCCGTGGTGGGCGACCCGCGGGGCGGGGGTGGCGGCTTGGGCGGTGGCGGGATGGCCGGTGTGGCGCTGGTTTGCAGCGCGGATCGGCGACGGGTCGGACGAGCCCTGGGGCCTCGCGGCGTTGGCGGTGGCGTTGGTGTTTGTCCCGTGGCGACGGCTGCGGGAGCCGTTGCCGGCGGGCGCGGCGGTGGCCGTGCTGGGGGCCGCGGCGACGGTGTTTCTTGGTTACGACCTATTGCCGGCGTTGGTGCGCGGCGGGTTGTGGATGCTGGCGTTGGCGGCGTTGGTCGGCGGGGACGGACCGGCGCTGGCGCGGGCGGGGCTGTTGTTGCTGTCGTTGCCGGTGGTGGCGACGGCGCAGTTCTACCTCGGCTACCCGCTGCGCGCGGTGACGGCGGCGGGCAGTGTGCCGGTGTTGGACCTGTGCGGGTACGAGGTGGTGCGCACGGGCACGGCTTTGCGCTGGGCGGGCGAGACGGTGCTGGTCGACGCACCGTGCAGCGGGGTGCAGATGCTCTGGACCGGGCTGTTTGCGGCGTGCGCGCTGGCGGCGGTGCGCGGGCTGGGATCGCGGGGGACGCTGGCGCTGTGGCGTTGGGCGGGAGGCGCGGTGTTCGGCGCAAACCTGTTGCGGTGCGTCGCGCTGTTTCTGGTCGAGGTGCGGCACGGAACGCCGCCGGAGTGGCTGCACCAGGGAATCGGGCTGGCGGCGTTTGCCGGTGCGCTCGGCGTCGTGGTGTGGCGCGCGGGTCGGTTGGAGAAAAGGGAGCGGCGGAGGTGGGAGGCCCGAGCTGCGTCGGACGCCTCGGTCGCGCGCGTGGCGGTTTCAGACGGGGGCGGCGGATCGTTCGCGCGCCGGTTGGCCGACCGGTGGGCGCGGGGACGGCGGAGCGCAGCGCTTCAGGATCGAGCGGCGAACTGTCGGCGGTATCGCTGTCGGGCGCGGTTCACGGCCGATTGGCTGGTGCCGCTGCTGGGGCTGGTGCTGCTCGCGGTCGCGGTGCGGCCGTTGTTGGAGGGGGCGAGGAACCGTGGCGCGGAGGCGGTGGCGTTCCCCGGTTGGCCGGCGACCTTCGACGGGCGGGAACTGGTTCCCCTGGGGAGCACCGCGCGTGAGGAACGGTTTGCGGCGGGATTCCCGGGCAAGGTCGGTGCGTTCACGGACGGCGAACGCACGCTGGTGTTGCGCTGGGTGGCGGGTGAGACGCGCAAGCTGCATCCGGCGCTGCATTGCCTGCGCGGGCTCGGCTACGCGGTGCAGCCGGGCCCGATCTGGCGCGACGGGGCGGGGCGAAACTGGGGCACGACGGTGGCGCAGCGCGACGGGCACACGCGGCGGGTACGCGAGCGGATCAGCGACGGCACCGGGCGCGAGTGGACGGATGTATCCGCGTGGTGGTGGGACGCGTGGCGCGGCACGAGCGCCGGTCCGTGGTGGGCGGTGACGGTGTTCGAGGAGTAGCGAGGGGCGGACTGAGCCCCGCAGATTTCCGCCGACTGGAGCCCGGGGCTCAGCGGCGGCGGAGTCGTGGCGCTCGGCGGAGCGAGGCGATGCCGCTCACTGAGCCGCGCCGTCTGTACGGGCCGCGCTGCGGCGCAGTAGCATTTGTCGCACAAAGGCCACGACGAGCACGGCCCCGGCGGTCCAGAGAGCGATGCGGTTGATTCGCTGGTAGAGGCGGAGGAAGCCGGGGGGCTTAATCTGCAGGGGCATCGTCCAGCTCACGTGGTCGGGCGCGGCAATACCGAGGCGCGGGTTGTCGGGGTTCAGACGGGGGACCACCATCGCGAGGTCGAAGGTGGCGGGGACGGTGAGCCCGTAGAGCTTGGGGTCGGACGGGATCGAGGCGCGCAGCAACACGACGATGTGCGACTCGATGTCGGTCGCCTTGGCGCCGGGCGCCAGCGGCGGGATCTTGAGCCACTTCTGCCATTCGGAGCTGTTCTCGCTGCGCACGAGGAGCGGGCGCGGCATGGTTTCGCCCGGGACATCGAGCTGGCCGCGGACCCCCTCGGCGCGGTGGTAGCCCTTGATGGATTTCTGGGCGAGCTTCACGAACAACGGGTTTTCCTGGCCGGCGATGACGAGGTAGGTGCCGGGTGGGGGCAGATCGTAGCGTTTGACGAACCCGCGGGTGCTCAACGCCGCCGTGAGCGCCGCGAGCAGGAAGAGCACGGCGAGGAGCAGGCCGAACGGGCTGAACAGCGGTCTCGGGCGGGGTTGGGTCGGGGACGGCATCGGAGGAGGCGGCGTGGCAGGAGAGGTTGTCGGTGTTGCGCGCTGAAGCGAACGCTTGTCAGGTTTGGGCCGGCACGGCGGCGGCCGGCGCGGGCCGGCGCCAGGCGAGCAGCGCGGCCTCGGCCACCAGCCAGAGCGCCATGCCCACGAGCACGGCGGCGACGCCGAACTCCATGCGATGGGCCGGCTGGGCGGTGCCGGCCTGGAGGAGGGCGCCGCGCTGCCAGAGCGTGAGGCCGAGGCTCCAAATTGTCATGACGAGCATGAAGAGCGTGGGCCCGAGCGTGAGCCACGGCGTGCGCCCGCGACGGGCGAGCCAGACCGTCACGCCCAGCAGGCCGAGGGCGGCGAGCAGCTGGTTCGAGCTGCCGAACAGCCCCCAGAACACCCGCCAGAGGGGCACAGGGTTGCCGTCGAGCGTCGCGGGCGGCATCGCGAGCACCAGCGCGGGCACGCCGACGCTCAGGAGCGTGGCGGCGTAGAGGCCAGGCCGGCTCTTCCAGCCGGTGAACTCCATGAGGACGTAGCGGGCCAGGCGCGTGCAGGCGTCGAGCGTGTCGAAGACGAAGGTGGCGAAGCAGAGCAGGCCGAACTGGCGGGCGAGGCCGACCGGGACGAGGCCGAAGGTCGCCTGGTTCATGAAGACGCCGATGCCGTCGGCGTAGGTGAGGTCGGGCCGGCCGGTGGGCTTGGCGAGGATCATCACGGTGGCGAGGCTGATACAGGCGAAGAACGACTCGAGCAGCATGCCGCCGTAGGCGACGGGTTTGGTGTCGGTCTCGTTGGCGAGCTGCTTGGAGGTGGTGCCGCTGGCGACGATGGAGTGGAAACCTGAGCACGCGCCGCAGGCGATGGTGATGAAGAGCACCGGAATCATCGGCGCGGCGGAGCCGGAGAAGGTGAAGAAGTGGCCGGGGCTGACGGCGGGGGCCTGGATCGAGAGCGAGCCGTTGAGGGAGCCGATCGCGATGCCGAGCACGCCCACGATGATGATCACGTAGAGAAAATAGCCGCCGAGCGCGCCGCGCGGTTGCAGGAGCAGCCAGACCGGCGCGAGCGCGGCGAAGAAGCAGTAGCCGAGCAGCACGAAATCCCAGACCATCTGGGGCCGCGCGGCGCCGGTGAGCGCGGCGAGGTCGAAGGGCAGGAGCGGCCCGACCAGGATCGCGCCGAGGACGAGCGGCAGGAAGATCAGTTTCGCGAGGCCCTCGCCGAGTTTGGCGAAGCGGACGCAGAGGCCCATGACGACCGAGAGCAGGAGGTAGAGGATCGAGGAAGTGGCGACGGCGGGACCGGGTGCAGCGTCGCCCGCGGCGGTGGCCTTCTGGACGAACGTGCCGGCGGTAACATCGGCGAAGGCGATGATGACGTAGATCAGGGACACCCAGATGAACGCGAGGAAGAGCAGGTAGCTGCGGCGGTTCATGTAGCGGCGGACGACCTCGGCGATGGAGCGGGCGCCGTGGCGCACCGAGGCGATCAGCGTGGCGACATCGTGCACGCCACCGATGAGGATCGCGCCGACGATGATCCAGATCCACGAGGGCAACCAGCCGAACGCGGTGGCGGCGAGGATCGGGCCGACGACCGGACCGGCGGCGGCGATCGCCGAAAAATGCTGGGGCAACAGGTAGGACGCTTTGGCGGGCTCGTAGTCGAGGCCGTCGCGCTGCGTGTGCGCGGGGACGGGAGCGGAGGCGTCGAGTTGGAAGTAGCGGGCGAGGTAGCGGCCCATCCAGCGGTAGGCGAGGCCGAGCACGACGCCGGAGACGAGGAGGAAGAGCAGGAGAGACATCGGATTGCGGATTGCCGATTGTGGACCGCGGACTGCGGCAGGAGCGAAAGGAATGACGGAGTGCGGAACGGAAACGCCGGGGTGAGGAGAATGGTCGCAGGTGTGGGGGAGGCGGCGGGGCAGGGCGACGCTAGGAGGAGGAGGCGTATTGCCAAGCCCGGGTTGCGGGCGAAGGGCGGCGTTGGTGGGGCCGGTGGCCGCGCCGGCGAGGGGTGTTGCCGTGGCCTCGGGACTCGCAGGCAGGGACGCCTGCGCCACGACGGCGGCAGGCGGAGATCGCAGGAGCGGACAATCGCGCGACGCAGGAGCCGGCGTCACCGCCGTCGGCTACAGGTGCGCGCGGTACTCGCGGATGAGCGCAGCGGGATCGGCGGCGGTCAGGATCTCGGAGACAACGACCACGCGGTCGGCGCCGGCGGCACGGACCTCAGTGAGGTTGGTGCGCTTGATGCCGCCGATGCAGAACCACGGCAGCGTCGGCCGCGAGGCGGCGACGTGGCGCACGAGCTCCAAACCGACGGGCGTGTAGTCAGGCTTGGTGGGCGTGGCGAAGACCGGGCCGACGGCGAAGTAGTCGAGCGTGCCGGCGGGCAGCGCCTGCGCGGCGGCGGCCTGGGCGGGCGAGTGGGTGGACAGGCCGAGCAGGCGGTCGGGGCCGAGGCGGGCGCGCGCGAGTTGGGGCGCGAGGTCGTCCTGGCCGACGTGGAGTCCGAGGCCCGGATACGCGAGGGCGAGCGCGAGGTCGTCGTTGATCACCAGCGGCGGCGGGGCGGCGACGACGGCTGCCGGAACGAAAAGCGGCAGGATCTCCTCGAGGAGCCCGCGGCGTTCGGCGGCGGTCTCCCGTTTGGCGCGGAGCTGGATGACCGCGGCACCGCCGAGCAGGAGCGCGCGGCAGACGGCGGTCCAGCGTTCGCGGGGCACGTAGCCGGTGTCGAGGATGGCGTAGAAGCGGGCGGAGCGGAGGTCGTTCACGATGGCGGCGCGAGGATGCGGGTGCGGAAGTCGCGTGCAACGGCGGAGTGCGCGGGAGTTGGCTCGACGCCGCGGCAGGGGCGCGCACGATCGCGACGGCGTCTTTTCCCCGAACCCCCGTTCAGCCATGTCCCTCCCCGACCGCTCCGCCGCCTCCGCTCCGCAACCTGCCGTCGACCGTCGCACCTTCGTGAAGACCGTCGCCGTCGCCGGCCTCGGGATCGCCGCCGGCGCCTTCGCCGCCGCACCGGCGGAGCCGGCCGCACGCCGGCGCCGGTTCGCGCTCGTGGGCACGGGCTCCCGCGCGGAGATGTTCCTCGAGGCGGTGCAACGGACCTTTGCGGCGCAGTGCGAACTGGTCGGCTTGTGCGACCGCAATCCCGGGCGGTTGGAAGGGGCGCGGCAGCGCTCGACGCAGTTCGGGGCGGCGATTCCCCCCGGATATGCGGCGGAGGAGTTCGACCGGATGCTGCGGGAGACGCGGCCGGACGTGGTGATCGTGACCACGGTGGACGCGACGCACGACGACTACATCGTGCGCGCGCTGGACGCCGGCTGCGACGTGATCACCGAGAAGCCGATGGCCACGACACCGGAGAAGATCCAGCGCATCCTCGATGCCACGGCGCGCACGGGCCGGCGCTGCCGCGTGGCCTTCAACTACCGCTACGCGCCGCCGCGCACCCAGCTGAAGGAACTGCTGGCGCAGGGGGCGATCGGCGACGTCCTCTCCGTTGATTTCCACTGGATGCTGGATACGCACCACGGGGCCGACTACTTCCGGCGCTGGCACAGCCACAAGGCGAACTCCGGCGGGCTGATGATCCACAAGGCCACGCACCATTTCGATCTGGTGAACTGGTGGCTGGGGGCGCAGCCCGAGGAGGTGTGGGCCGTGGGCAAGCGGGAGTTCTACACGCCGGCGACGGCGCGGCGGCTCGGGCTGCAGAGCCATCATGAGCGTTGCACCGGCTGCCCGGAGGTCGCCGCGTGCACCTTCGCGCTCGACCTCGCCGGGGCGCCGCGGCTGAAACGCCTCTACGCCGACCACGAGCGGCACGACGGCTACCACCGCGACCGGTGCGTCTTCCGCCCGGATATCGACATCGAGGACACGATGAACGTGATCGTGAAATACGACACCGGGGCGACACTCAGCTATTCGCTCAACGCCTTCAACGCGTGGGAGGGCTACACGATCGTGTTCAACGGCACCAAAGGCCGGCTGGAGCATCGCGACATCGAGAGTGTGTACGAGGCCGGGCCGGACCCGCGGCGCGTCGAGCGGGGGCCCGGTTCGATCAGCACGCGTCTGATCCCGTTGCGCGGCCCGGCGCGGGACATCCCGGTGCCGACCGGCGAGGGCGGGCATGGCGGGGGCGATCCGGTGCTGCTTGCGGATCTGCTGCTGGAGACCCCGCCGGCCGATCCGTGGCTGCGCGCTTCGAACGAGCAGGCGGGCGCGGCGTCGTGCCTGATCGGCGCGGCGGCCAACCGCAGCTTCCGCAGCGGCCAATCGGTGAAGATCGCGGAGTTGGTGACCGGGTTGCGCCAGCCGACGGGGCTGCCGATGCCGGATCGCCGCGGGGCGCTTCCGATGCCGCCCGCGGCCGGTTGGGTACCGTGAGCCCGAGGCAGCGGGCGGGGGGGCGAGCGGCGCTCAGCCCTGTGGTTGGTCTCCGGTGACGAAGAGATCCGGTGGCATCCGCGCGAAGAAGTCCTCCATGTAGGAGGTCGTGGCCTTGCCGGAGCAGAAAAGGGGGTCGCTGATGATCGCCTTGTGCAACGGGATCGTGGTCTTCACGCCGCGGACGAGGTACTCGCTCAAGGCGCGGTAGGCGCGCTGGAGCGCGATCTGGCGGGTGGAGCCGTAGGCGATGAGCTTGCCGATCATCGAATCGTAGTAGGGCGGGATCGTGTAGCCGCCGTAGGCGTGGGAATCGACGCGCACGCCGTGGCCGCCGGGGGCGTAGTACAGGCCGATGGTGCCGGGCGAGGGCGCAAAGTTGCGCGCCGGATCCTCGGCGTTGATACGGCACTCGATCGCGTGCTTGGTGAACGTGATGTCCTTCTGGTCGAAGGCGAGGTGCTCGCCCGCGGCGACGAGGATCTGCTGCTTCACGAGGTCGATGCCGGTCACCTCCTCGGTGACGGGGTGCTCGACTTGGATGCGCGTGTTCATCTCGATGAAGTAGAACTCGCCCTTCTCATCGACGAGGAACTCGATCGTGCCGGCATTGGCGTAGCTCGCGGCGGACGCGGCGGCGATGGCCGCCTGGCCCATGCGCGCGCGCAGGTCGGGCGTGAGGAACGGCGAGGGCGATTCCTCGATCAGCTTCTGATGGCGGCGCTGCATCGAACAATCGCGTTCGCCGAGATGGAGGATCTTGCCGTGCTCGTCGGCGAGGATCTGGAACTCGATGTGGCGCGGGTTCTGGATGTAGCGCTCGACGTAGACGGCGCCGTTGCCGAAGGCCTTCTCCGCTTCGTTGCGGGCGACATGGAATTCCTTCGCGAAGGAGATGTCGTTGTGCGCGATGCGCATGCCGCGACCGCCGCCGCCGGCCACCGCCTTGATGATGACCGGGTAGCCGATGCGGCGCGCGACCTTGACGGCCTCCTCCTCGGTGGAGACCGGGCCGTCGGACCCGGGGACGATCGGCACGCCGGCGCGGCGTACCGTGTCCTTGGCGACAGCCTTGTCGCCCATCATGCGGATGCTCTGCGCCCGCGGGCCGATGAACTTGATGCCGCAGCTCTCGCATTGCTCGGCGAAATCGGCGTTCTCGGAGAGGAAGCCGTAGCCGGGGTGGATGGCGTCGACATCGGCCACCTCGGCGGCGCTGATGATGCGGTCGGCGCGCAGGTAGCTTTCGTTGGAGCGCGGGCCGCCGATGCAGATGGCCTCGTCGGCCAATTGGACGTGGAGCGACTGGAGATCGGCCTCGGAGTAGACGGCGAGGGTCTTGATGCCGAGTTCGCGGCAGGCGCGGACGATGCGGAGGGCGATCTCGCCACGGTTGGCGATGAGAATTTTCTGGATCATGATGCGGGCGGGGAGGGCTGGAAGAGCCTCAACCCAGCTTCACCTTGAAGAGCGGCTGGCCGTATTCGACCGGCTGACCGCTCTCGACGAGCACCTCGACCACGGTGCCCTTCACCTCGGCCTGAATCTCGTTCATGATCTTCATGGCCTCGATGATGCAGACGACCGACTTTTCGGTGACGGCGGCGCCGACCTCGGCGAACGGTGCGCTTTCGGGCGAGGCGGAGCGATAGAACGTGCCGACCATCGGCGACTTCACGAACACGAGACCGGCGTCGGTGGACGCGGCACTGGGTGGCGCGACGGGGGCGGGGGCCGCGGGGGCCGGCGCGGCGGGGGCGGCGGCGGGCAGGGCGGCGGCGAGCGCGCGCTGGGCGAGCACGGTGGGCGCCTCGCCGGGATTGCGGCGGATGCGCAGTTTGAACTGTTCCTCCTCGAGCTCGAAGTCGGTCAGGTCGGACCGCTTCATGAGATCGATCACCATCTTGATCTGCTTAATGTCCAAGCAAACTCCTCGGGTTGTGTTTAGTGGTGCGAGGCGGGTAGCGCTTCGCAGAACGAAGGTGGTTGAACTGGGGACGGGGGGCGCTGGCAACGCGGAAGACCCGGCGGGGGAGCGAAACAAGCAGGAATGTTCCCCGCCCCGAGCGGCAAGCGCTCCCGCTAATGACGAAAAGCCGCGGTTCCGGGAGGAACCGCGGCTGCTCAAGCGGAAGGGGAACGGGGTTTAGCCGGCTTTCGGCAAAGCGGCATCAAGCTCCACCTCGTGCGGGTGGTTGCGCTTCTCCTTCTGCTGGCGGGAGCGGCGCCGGATCGCGCGGTCGAGTTTGTCGACGAGGAGGTCGATGGATTTGTAGGCGTCGTCCGAGGTGACGGAGATGTTCGTATCGGGGCCGTGGATCTGGAGGTGGGCTTTGGCGGTGAAGCGGTCCTCCTTGGCCTTGCGGTCGTCAAATTCGATCTCAACGCGGATCCGCACGATTCGATCCTCGTGATCGAACAATCGCTGCATCTTGTCCACGACGTAGGCCTTGAGGGCCGCGGTCAGCGAGACATGGATGCCGGAGACGATGATTTCGTGCGGATTGGTATCTGCTTTCATGGTGCGTTTTGTTCCTTGTTTTGGGTGTGGGAGACGCGATTAGTGGGTCCGTGTTCGATTACGAAAACGCCCTCGCGCCCTTCACGGTAACCGTGGTGACCGGCGGTTCTTCCGGTGTGGGGAAAACGTTCATCGCGCTGCTGGCCGAGGCTAGCCCGCGGATGGTCTTTTGCAACCTGTCGCGCCGAGCGCCGACGGGGCTGCCGGAGACAGTGGAAAGGAGACTGGCGCACGTGGAGTGCGACCTGGGGAAACCGGACATGCGCGCGGAGGCGGCGGGGGAGGCAATCAGGTTCATTCGCCGTGCATCTAATCGGACGAGAATCCTTCTGATTAACAACAGCGGCTTTGGTTCCTGCGGAAATTTTTCCGACGCGGAACTCGCCGGCCAGCTTGACATGCTGCAGGTCAATGTCGCCGGCGTGCTCGATCTGACGTCGCGGCTGCTGCCCGAACTGCGCGAACGGGGTGGGGCGATCATCAACGTGGCCTCGCTCGCCGGGTTCCAGCCCACTCCGTATATGGCGACCTACGGGGCGACCAAGGCGTTCCTGCTGAACTGGAGTCTGGCGTTGCACGAGGAGTTGCGACCGCACGGCATCCCAGTGCAGGCGCTGTGCCCGGGGCCGACGGCGACCGAATTTTTCCGGCGGGTGGGCTATGCCGAGAGGGTGGTGGACGGACGGCACTCGATGACGCCCGAGGCGGTGGTGCGGGCCAGCCTGCGCGGATTGGCACGCGGACGGGCCATAGTTGTGCCGGGCTGGCGCAACCGGGTCCTGGCGACGGTCACCGGCATGCTCCCACGCGTGCTCTGCGCCCGGCTCGCGGGGCGGGTGCTCGCCCGCTACCGGCTGTCGCAGGTGCGGCCGGCGGCGGCCGGGAAGGGGGCGGCATGAGCGAGCCGGCCGACCTCGGTCCGCGGCTGATCACACCGGAGGAGTTTCCGCGTTGGATCGTCGAGGAGGACGACGCGGTGATCGTGCTGAACAAGCCCGGCGACATCGTCTGCCACCCGTCGAAGAACGGCCCGTGGTCGTCGCTCGTCGGCGCGTGCCGCGAGCACCTGCAACTCCCGCGGGTCCATATGATCTACCGGCTGGATCGCGAGACCAGCGGTGTGATGGTCTTCGCCAAGAACTCGGCTATGGCGGGCCGGTTGCAGACGGCGGTCGAGGGCCGGCGCGTGCAGAAACTCTACCTCGCGATTCTCGTCGGCGACCTGCGGGAACCGGTCGTCGTCGACGCCCCGCTGGGGCGGGACCTGGCGAGTCCGATCGTGGCGCGGCAGGCGGTGGTGCGCGGGCCGGAAGGGCGGCCGGCGATGACGGAGTTCCTGCCGCTGGCATGGGGCGGCGGTTACACGTTGGCGCGCGTGCGGCCGCGCACGGGCCGGCAGCACCAGATCCGCGTGCATGCGGCGGAACTTGGGTGTCCGATCCTTGGTGACAAGCTCTACGGGCCGGACCAGCTGCTCTTCCTCGAGTTCATCCAGGGCGGCTTCACGCCGCGGCTGGCGGCGCTGCTCACGCTGCCGCGGCATGCGCTGCACGCGCTCGAGATGCGTTTCGAGCCCGGCGAGGGCGGGCGGACGTTCCGGGCTCCGCTCACGGAGGATCTCAAGGTGTTCGCGCGGGAACGGATGGGCCTGGACGCGGGGACGCTCGCAGCGGCCGAGGCGGCCGGCTGAACGGCGAGCGCGCTGTGCGTTCAGCGCTCGAAGCGCAGGTGGCGGACCTCGGCGCCGCCGTTGACGAGGCGTTGGAGGGCATCGATGCCGATGCGCAGGTGTTCCTCGACGAACTGGGCGCTGACCTGGCGATCACTCTCGGCCGTCTTCACGCCCTCGGGGACCATCGGGTGGTCGGAGACGAGCAGGAGCGCACCGGCGGGGATGTGGTTGAAGAAGCCGACGGTGAAGAGCGTGGCCGTCTCCATGTCGATCGCCATGCAGCGGGTGGCGCGGAGGCGCGCCTTGAAGGCGTCGTCGTGCTCCCACACGCGGCGGTTGGTGGTGAAGACGGTGCCGGTCCAGTAGTCGCGGCCGTGGTCGCGCACGGCGTTGGAGAGCACCTTCTGGAGGGCGAAGGCGGGGAGGGCGGGCACCTCGGGCGGGAAGTAGTCGTTGGAGGTGCCCTCGCCGCGGATACCGGCGAGCGGGAGGATGAGGTCGCCGATCCCGGGCTTCTCCTTCAGGCCGCCGCATTTGCCGAGGAAGAGACAGGCCCGGGGGTGCACGGCGCTGAGGAGATCCATCACGGTGGCGGCGTTGGCGCTGCCCATGCCGAAGTTGATGATGGTGATGCCGCCGGAGGTGGCGTTGGGCATGGGGCGATCGAGGCCCTCGACCGGCACGCCGTGCCACTCGGCGAACAGCTTCACGTAGTGTTGGAAGTTGGTGAGCAGGATGTGCTGGCCGAACTGCTCCAGGGGCAACCCGGTGTAGCGGGGCAGCCAGTTCTCCACGATCTCCTCGCGGGTTTCCATGGTGGCGATGGTGGCCCGGCGCACGGGGCTGGCGATGCGAAAGCTCGGGCCGCCGCGGCGCGACGGACCGTTGCCACGGCGGGGGCTTCCTGCCAGAGCCGGTGGGATGAAATCCCACCGGAAGGAGCTCTGGTTCGAGGTGCCCGCGCGCCGGGCGTTGCTCAACATCACGCCGCAGGTCGAGGCCGAGCTGCGGGCCAGCGGAATCCGCGAGGGTCTGGTGCTGGTGAACGCGATGCACATCAGCGCCTCGGTCTTCATCAACGACGACGAGAGCGGGCTGCATGCCGACATCGAGAAGTGGCTGGAGCGGCTCGCGCCGGAGCAGCCGCACAGCCAGTACGCGCACAACCGCGGCGAGGACAACGCCGACGCCCACCTCAAGCGCACGCTCATGGGGCGCGAGGTCGTGGTGGCGGTGACGGGGGGCGCGCTGGATTTCGGTCCGTGGGAACAGATCTTCTACGGCGAGTTCGACGGCCGGCGGCGCAAGCGGGTTCTGGTGAAGATCATCGGCGAATAGGCCGCGGCAGGGGCCGACAAAGAAAACGCCCGGCCGCGAGGAGCGGACCGGGCGTTGAAGGAAGGATACGAGGCGGACGGATCAGCCGGCGTTGGCGGCGCGCTTGCGCCGGTTGGCGTCGAGGATGCGCTTGCGCAGGCGGATGTTCTTCGGCGTGACCTCGACGTACTCGTCGGCGGCGATGTACTCGATGGCGCGCTCGAGCGAGAAGCGCATCGGGGGCGGGAGCTGGATGCCCTTGCCTTCGCCCTGGGAGCGGACGTTGGAGAGGTGCTTCTCCTTGGTCGGGTTGATGGGCATGTCCTCGGCGCGCGGATTCTCGCCGACGAGCATGCCCTCGTAGACATCGTCGCCGGGGCTGACGAAGAACTTGCCGCGTTCGCCGAGCGCATCGAGCGCGTAGGCGGTGACGATGCCGGGGTCGGTGGCGATGAGGGTGCCGGTGATGCGGGTCTTCAGCTCGCCGACGTGCGGACCGTACTCCTTGAAGAGATGGCTCATGACACCGCGGCCGTTGGTGATGTTGACCAGGTCGATCTCGAAGCCGATGAGGCCGCGGGTGGTGACGGTCGCCTCCATCATCGTGGTCGTGTGGTGCTTCTCCATGTTCGTGATGAGTCCCTTGCGGTTGGCGAGGTTCTGCATCACGGCGCCGACGCACTCCTCGGGGATTTCGACCCAGAGGGTTTCGTAGGGCTCGAGGGTCTGGCCGTTCTCGATCTTGGTGATGACGGAGGGGCGGGAGACGAGGAGCTCGTAGCCCTCGCGGCGCATGGTCTCGACGAGGACGGCGATCTGCATGGCGCCGCGCGCCTTGATGTTGGTGACGCCGCCCGTGTCGGTGTCCTCGACGCTGATGGAGATGTTGGTCTTGGCCTCCTTGAAGATGCGGTCGCGCACCTGGCGGGAGGTGACGTACTTGCCTTCGCGGCCGACGAGCGGGCCGTCGTTGACGGCGAGCTGCATCTCGAGGGTGGGCGGATCGATCTGAGTGAAGGGGAGGGCGAGGGCGTCCTCGGCGAAGGCGATGGTGTCGCCGATGTCGATGTCCTCGAAGCCGGAGAGGCCGACGATGTTGCCGGCGACGGCGTTGGCGGATTCGTTGGTGCCGAGGCCGGAGTATTCAAAGACCTTGGTGACCTTGGCGCGGATGCGCTTGGCGTCGGAGTGGCGGATGATCCAGACGGGGTCCCCGACAGTGACCTTGCCGCCGAGGATCTTGCCGATGGCGATACGGCCCACGTAGTCGCTCCAATCGATGTTGGAAACCAGCATGTGGAAGGGCTGGTTGGGGCGGGCGAATGGCGGCGGGATGTGCTCGAGGATGGCGTTGAAGAGGGGAGCCATGTCCTTCTTCTCGTCGTCGAGGCGGCGCATCATGTAGCCGTCGCGAGCGGAACCGTAGACGACCGGGGCGTCGAACTGCTCCTCGGTGGCGTTGAGCTCGAGGAGGAGCTCGAGGACCTTGTCGTAGGAGCGCTTCGGGTCGGAGTTCTCGCGGTCGATCTTGTTGACGACGATGATGACCTTGAGTCCGTGATGGAGGGCCTTGCGGAGCACGAAGCGGGTCTGGGCCTGGGGGCCGTCGTAGGCGTCGACGAGGAGGAGCACGCCGTCGACCATGCGCAGGGCGCGTTCGACCTCGCCGCCGAAGTCGGCGTGTCCGGGGGTGTCGACGATGTTGATGATCTTGTCCTGCCAGTGGACGGAGGTGTTCTTGGCCTTGATCGTGATGCCCTTCTCACGCTCGAGGTCCATGGAGTCCATGGCGCGTTCCTCGACTTGTTGGTTGGCGCGGAAGACACCGCCTTCTTTGAGGAGCTTGTCGACAAGCGTGGTCTTTCCGTGGTCGACGTGGGCGATGATGGCGATGTTGCGGATGGATTGGTTCATGGCACTGGAACGGGACAAAGCGGACGAAGTTGCGGTCCGTGGTTGGCAGCGGCAAGCGGGAAAGGGCTGGCGTGCTTCCGGGTTCGGCCAAAACGAAAGGCCGACCCTGTGACGGATCGGCCTTGGAGGGGAGCGCGGAACAATCAGAGTTTGGCTCGCAGGTCGGCGGGCGGAACGATTTGCCGCCACGTGGCCAGTTGCAGCGAGTCGCCGGTCCCGCCGCCATCGTTGAGGGAGGGGTCGTAGAAGACGCGCACGGCGTTGGTCTGCTCGGTCCGCTTGGCAAAGACCTGCCCCCAGATCGTCTGGCTGTTGCGGCCACTGCCGTGCAGGTTGACGGTGCCGCCGGGGTTGTTGATCGTGCCGGTGAAGTTCGCGTGGACGGTGACGCCTTTCGTGCCGGTGGCGGAAACGGGGGCGGTGGATTTGGTATAGGGATTGGATCCGAGCGCGGTCACGGCAGTCCCCGAGCCAGTGACGAACCGGTATTTCGTCGTGAGCGTGAGCTGGCGGGGCAACCAAAGGCCGTTGCGGTCGGCGGCGACTGGGTCGAACGCGGGGCCATCGACGGCGATGGCCTCGTTGGTCGCGATGAGCGTGAGCTTGGCGCAGGTGGCGGGCGGCACGGTCATGTCGGGCACGATTCCGCCCGACTGGTTCACGGCACCGATCTTGACCTGTGCTCCTTGCCGAACGTTGCACGAGCCGCGGACGACGAGAACGACATCCCCCACGATTTCGAGGGTCTTGCCATTGCCCAGCTCGAGTTTGTCGACCTCGTAATAGGTCTTGGCCCCCACCTGACCGATCCGGGTCACCGTGTTCGGGGTGAGCTCCTGGTTCTGGGGCAGGATCGTGGAGGTACGGTTGTCCAGATTGATATCGGTTGGAGGATAAGTGTAGGTCGTTGCGCTCCGTTCGACCTTGGCGGGATCCAAATTGGTGGCGGTGTTCTGGGCGGCCGGGTCGAAGCGCGCATCGCTGGTGTACATGCGGAAGCCGTTGTCCGATTGCGACGCGGTCGAAAGGGTGGCGCCGTCGGTGCGCACCTTGCCGAGAACGACAGTGTTTTGGACGTTGGCCTGGCTGGTATTCGACGTGGTGATCCAGACTCCGCCTTGGTAGGTCAGCAGCGCCTCCTGTCCAGCGAGCGGCGGTTTGCGCGCGGTGGAGACATTGGAGGGGAACGAGGCCACGACGTTGTGGGTGCCCTTGTCGAGCGTCTCGCCGCGCTGGCCGGTGAACTGAAGCACCGACTCTCCGGTCACGAGACTGAAGTCGGGCGTCGTGGGGCCGCCGCCGCCGACGAGCTTGAAGCGCGCCTCGACGGCGCGGTCGGCGACGATCTTTCCGCCCGGATTGCTCACGCGGCCGAGCGAGCGGAAAACGACATGGGTGCTGCCGTCGCGGGTGGCGGTCACGACAAAGGACGAGGGGTAGGAGGCCACGACCAGCGAGGTGTCGCGAAAGCCGTCGGCGGAGGCGACCCAGCTTTCGTTTTTCACAAAGCCGTCGGCCGCCTTCTCGATGCCCGCTTCAGCGAGGTGTAACGCGGCGGTGTTCATGTAAGAGCGGGTCGTGCCGCGGACCTCGGAGACCGTTGTGCCGATGAGGGCGGAGAGGCCGGTCAACAGGATGACCCCGAGGATCAGGGCTACGATCAGCGCGCTGCCTTTTCGGTTGTGTCGAGTTTTCATTTCAGAGGGAGGAGAGCCGGTTGCGCAGTTGCACTTCCGCGGTGGTGAAGTTGCGGTTGGTCCCCGGCAGCAGCTGGAAGCGCGGCTGGGGCAGGACATCGATCCGGAGCATGTCGACGGCGGTTGGGGTCCAAGTCGCAGTGGCGCCCGACGAACCGCGGTCGAAGAACTTGAACCGCACCAATTCGACACCGCTCATCACCGTGGTGCTGGTGCCATCGGCGACGTTCGTGCGCACCAATCGCTTCTGCGTGGCGTCGAAGGAGAAACGGACGTTCTTGCGCGCGCCGCTGGTCATGTCGACGAGCTCGCAGGTGAAGGACTCGCTCACCGAGCCGGTGGTGCCCGTGGTGGGATCGAAGCCGGTCATCTGCACGATGGTCGAAATGCGGCCGATCGAACGGACATCGAAGAGAAACCGTTCATGCAGCAAGCGCGAGGAAGCGTTCACCGCGACACTTTCGGACAGGGCGAGCATCGCGCGATGGACGGCGATGAAGGTGCTCATGATCGCGCCGAGGAGGAGCCCGAAGATGACCAGCGAGACCATGATCTCGGCCAGCGTGAAGGCGCGACGGGAGCGGGCCGGGCGGACGGACGGCACGGGCGTGGTTTCAGGGGTTGGTCGCTTCATTGGGTTTGTTCACGAGGCCGTGGGAGGAAAAATAGGTGAGACCCTGGATCTCCAGCGGGCGGTTGCGTTCGAGCCAGCGGATCGTGATGCGGGCGCGCAGCAGCGTGCTGTTGGTCGAGACCAACGGATCCACGACGATGGCATAGGTGCCTCGATACGGGCCCGCGGTGAAGCTTCCGGAGGCGGGGCGGGGCAGTTGGCCGGCCCCGTCCGCGAACTTCTTCACGTCGGTGAAGGGCATGGCCCGCAGCTCCTCGATCTTGGTGTTGAGCACCGCGGTGGCGGCGGTCTTCGCCTTGGCCGAATGCGCGAGCCGGGCGCAGTGGATGGTGGCGGTGAGCGCGCCCGCGAACATCGTGGAGAGCACGAGGATCGCCATCACGATCTCGACGAGCGTGAGGCCCGCGCGCGCTGAGCGCCGGCGCCGCACGGGCGGCTGGGACTGGTGGCCGTTGGTTCTTGTCATACGGGGAGCAGAAAGAGGTAGGAGCGGGGGCTTGCGCCGAGCCTGGGGTCGGGGCGGCGTCCCTCATCACCCGCGGGGCCGCACTCCGATGCGAGCCAGAAGGTGGTTAGAATGTGGACATGGCAAGCCCCTTTAGCCCGAATCCGGCCGAGGGGGGCGAAATCCGGCGCGGAGCAGAGGCGAAAGGCCCGGGCGGAACGCCGGCGCGGCGGCCGGACGGGCGATTGATGCACCGCGTGTAATGAAAAAACGGGGGCGAACCCGACCCGGCGGGGCACAAAAAACCGCACCTGGGGGGTGCGGTGGCGGCGAGGAGCCGGCGGCTCAGTAGTATTTCACGTAGCCGTTGCGGCGGAGGCGTTCGAGCCAGCGCTCTTGGGACTCGCGCGCCATCTGCGAGACCACGATGCGCTCGATCTCGGCGCGCACCTCCTCGATCGGCTGGATGCCGGCGAACTTGCGATCCGCGACATAGAGGACGTAGACGGCGTCGCCGACGTAGATGGGCGCGGTGAACTGGCCCTTCTGGAGGTTGAAGAGTTGGTCGACGAACTCCTTGCGGAGGTCGTTGCGCTTCTGCCAGCCCCAGTCGCCGCCGCGGTTTTTGCGGGCGTCCTGGCTGACTTCCTTGGCGATCTCCTCGAACTTCTCGCCGGCATTGAGGCGGGCGACGACGTTGTCGGCGGCGGCGCGCAGTTGGTTCTCCGTAAGGGCATTGCGGTTGAGCTGGATCAAACGCATGTCGACCGCGTCGTCCTGGTAGAACTTGTCCTTGTTCTCGTTGTAGTAGGTCTGGATCTTGACCGGGCTGACGACGCTCGTGCTCTTGCGCATCTGCTGGCGCATGTAGGCGTAGATGATGTCCTCCTCGACCTCCTTGCGGTATTCGCGCTGCGTCTTGCCCTTCGCGCGGAGGTAGGCGAGAAACTTGGACCGGTCGCCCTCGAACTGCGTGTTCTGGACATCGGAGATCTCGTTGTCGACGAACTGGGCGGGGATGCGCTTCTTCTCGTCCTTGCGGAATTCTTTGATGATGAGGACGCGGTCGATGAGGCTCTGGATGATATCGGACTGGAGCGCCTCGAGCGCCTTGTTGTACTCCGCCTCCGTCTTGTATTGGCGCTGCAGTTCAGGGATGAGCGGCGCCAACTCGCGGCGGACCTCTTCGACCGTGATGGCCTTCTCCTCGACGACGGCGACGATTCCATTCTCGTAGCGGAGGTCCAGATTGTCCGCAGGCTTCGTGTCCTGGGCGGCGACCCGGCCGGCGAGGAGAAGCAAGGCGAGGCCGGCGGCGGTGAGGGAGGGGCGAACGATCATGGGTTTGGGAGATTGTTCAGGAACGAACAGATTTCGCGGAGTCTTTTTTGCGCGGTGGGGGCGGTCAAGCGGGGAAACCTCCCGGAGAGCTGACAGAAGTCGTCGCCCCGGCCGCTGGCGCGCAGGCACTTGAGGCGGTTGGCGTCCGTCTCGACCGACAAAATCCGCTTCTGTTCCGCCCGCACCCGGATTTCGGTGACCGCCAGCAACGCCCGCACTTCCTCGCCGAAGGCCCCGAAACGGTCCTTCAGGTCGGTCTCGACTTGGCGGACATCGGCCAGGGTCGTGGCGAGGGCGAGGCGGCGGTAGACATCGATGCGCAGGCGCGCCTCCGTGATGTACGCCGACGGCACGCGCGCCTGGATCGGCTCGCAGCCGCGGCCTTCCATCTCGGCGTCCTTCAAAGCGGTGAAACCGTCCTGCTTGCGCCCGCGGTGCGTGGTGTCGGGGTCGCCCTCGCCGATGAAGACGAAATCGAGTTTCATGGTCGCGCGGATCTGGGTGGCGGTCTTCTCGCCCTTCAGGCGGGAGACGCTTTGGCGCAGCAGCTGGCAATAGAGCTCGAAACCGACGCCGGCGACATGGCCGCTTTGCTCGGGACCGAGCAGATTGCCGGCGCCGCGCAGCTCGAGGTCGCGCATGGCGATGCGGAAGCCGGCGCCAAGCTGGTTGTACTGGCGGATGGCGTTGAGGCGGTTGCGCGCGAGATCGAGCAGGCGCGCGTGGCGGTGCAGCAGCAGGTACGCGTAGGCCTGGTGCCGGAAACGCCCCACGCGGCCGCGCAGCTGGTAGAGCTGCGAGAGGCCGAAACGGTCCGCGCCCTCGATGATGATTGTATTGCAGTTCGGAATATCCAGGCCGCTCTCGATGATCGTCGTGCACACGAGCACCTGATAACGGCCGGCGACGAACTCGGTCATCACCCGCTCCAGTTCGTTCTCGTCCATCTGGCCGTGGCCCACCCCCACGCTGAGCTCGGGCATGAGCTGGCGCAGATGCTGGGCGACGGCGTCGATCGTCTGCACGCGGTTGTGCAGGTAGAACACCTGGCCGCCGCGCCGCACCTCGTGGCGGATCGCCTCGGTCACGAGCTTGTCGTCGTAGCTTTTCACCACCGTTTGGATCGGGAGGCGGTCGACCGGCGGGGTCTCGATCACACTCAGGTCGCGGGCACCGACGAGGGCGAGGTAGAGGGTGCGCGGGATCGGCGTGGCGCTCATCGAGACCATGTCGACGCTCGCCCGCCATTGCTTGAACGCCTCCTTGTGCTTCACGCCGAAACGCTGCTCCTCGTCGATCACGACGAGCCCGAGGTCGCGGAAGGCGAGGTCGCGCTGCAGGAGCCGGTGCGTGCCGATGACGATGTCGATCTTCCCGGCCGCCACGCCGGCGAGGATCTTCGCCTGCTCGGCCCGGGAGCGAAAGCGGCTCAACATTTCCACGACAACCGGGTAGCCGGCCATGCGTTCGCTGAAGGTGTTGAAATGCTGCTGGGCGAGCACGGTCGTCGGCACCAGCACCGCTGCCTGCTTGCCGTCCATCACCGCCTTGAACGCGGCGCGGATCGCGACCTCGGTCTTGCCGAAGCCGACGTCGCCGCAGATGAGGCGGTCGAGCGGGC
>JAHFTC010000060.1 GCA_023269585.1 Opitutaceae bacterium | reverse complement strand
AGCGCGGCTACCTGCCGCTCTCCGAGCCGCTGCACAACCCAGCCGCCGCGTCCGACACCACGTTCGCCCCCGCCGACCTCGTCACCCTGAAATCCAGCGTGCGCGCCTGCTGCGCCGCGCACGGGGCCGATCCCGGCCCCGCGGGCCGCGTGCTGCTCATCACCCTGCCGCGTGTGCTCGGCTACCAGTTCAACCCGGTGTCGTTCTACTTCTGCACCGATGCCGCGGGCACGCCCATCGGCGCGATCGCGGAGGTCACCAACACCTTCCGCGAGGTGAAGCCGTACTTCATCCCCGTCGCCACCGCCCCCGGTCGCCCCGGCGTGTTCCGGCTCCGCGCGCCGAAGCATTTCTACGTGTCGCCGTTCTCCGGACTCGACCTCGAGTTCGACTTCACGCTGCACACGCCCGGCGAACACCTTGCGGTGCGCATCGACGACCACGAGGCCGGCCGCCGCGTGCTCCATACCACCCTCTCCGGCCGCCGCGCGCCGCTCACCGATGCCCGCCTCGCCTGGTTCCTCCTCAAGTACCCGTTCATCACGCTCGCGGTGGTGGGCCGCATCCACTGGCACGCGCTCCGGCTCTGGTTGAAACGCGTACCATGGTACGCCAAGGCCGCCGGCGCCGCCGACCAGCGCGGCCTCTACCGGCCCCACCGCTCCATCGTCTCCAGCCGCTCCCACGCATGAACCCGCCCGAACACACCGCCCCCTCCGCCACCGCGGCGTCCGCCTCCACCACGGAAGTCTCCGGCGGACTCTACCAACGCCTCACGCTTCGCGCCCTCGCTCAGATGCCGCGCGGCCTGCTGCACCTCGAATTGCCCGACGGCACCGTGCACCGTTTCGGCGGACGCGAGGCCGTGCACTGGCACGCCACCGCGCTCGCCCCCGCCGCGCTCGCGATTCCGCAGGCCGCCGCCATCAAGGTGCGCCGCTCTGCATTCTTCGAACGGTGTGTGCTTTTCGGCGACATCGGCTTCGCCGAGGCGTTCATGGACGGAGACTGGGAGACGCCCGACCTCGCCGCCGTCATCGCCTGGTTCGTGCTCAACGTCGATCACTCGCCGTCCCTCTCCGGCTCCCGCGCCCGGGCGTTCGGCGTGAATCTCCTGCGCGCCGCCAACCGCCTCGTGCACCGCCTGCGCCCGAACTCGCGCCGCACCGCCACGCGCAACATCCGCGAGCACTACGACCTCTCCAACGACTTCTTCGGCCTCTGGCTCGACCCCTCGATGATGTACTCCAGCGCGCGCTGGGACCGCCCCGAGTTCACCCTCGCCGAGGCGCAGCGCGCCAAGAACGACGCCCTCTGCCGCAAGCTCCGCCTCACGCCCGGCGACCACGTGCTCGAGATCGGCACCGGCTGGGGCGGCTGGAGCCTGCATGCGGCGCACGAATACGGCTGCCGCGTCACCTCGCTCACGATCTCCCAACAGCAGTACGATCTCGCGCGCGAGCGCATCGCCGCCGCGGGCCTCTCCGACCGCATCGAGGTGCGCCTCCAGGACTACCGCGACCTCCCCGCCGACGAGCAGTACGACAAGCTCGTCTCGATCGAGATGCTCGAGGCCGTGGGCCACCGCTACCTTGAGGACTGGTGCCGCGCCGTGGCCCGCGCGCTCAAGCCCGAGGGCCTGATGGCGCTGCAGTTCATCACCTGCGCCGACGCCCGCTACGCCGAGATCCGCCGAGGCGTGGACTTCATCCAGAAGCACATCTTCCCCGGCTCACTGCTGCTTTCGCTCAACCGCCTCAACGAACTGCTCGCCCGCCAAGGCGGCTTCGTGCTCCACGCCCTCGACGACCTCGGGCAGGACTACGCGCGCACGCTCCGCGAGTGGCGCGAGGCCTTCAACCACCGCACCGCCGAGGTGCAGGCGCTCGGGTTCGACGACCGCTTCCGGCGCAAATGGAACTACTACCTCGCCTACTGCGAGTCCGCCTTCGCGCTGCGCAACATCTCCGTTGTCCAAACGGTGCATACACGCCCCAACAACCTCTCCTTCCGCTGACCCTCCTCCGACTACTCTCTCCGACGGTGGGTCGGGCTTTACGCCCGACAGGCCCGCTCCGAATGGCGGGCATCAAGCCCGCCCCACCACCAGACCCGACCACCCCGCAACTTTCCTCGCCGCCATGCTCTGGTTCCTCCGCCTCCTTTTCGTCGCCATCTTCGCCGCGATGGTCTCCGTCACCAGCTGGGCGAGCCTCCAGCAGTCGATCCTGGCCATCCCGCGCGAAGTATTCACGAATCCGTGGTTCATCGCCACGCTCTTCGACGCCTACCTCGGTTTCCTCACGTTCTACCTTTGGGTCGCCTGGAAGGAGCCGCGCTTCGGCGCCCGCCTGCTCTGGTTCGTCGCCATCATGGCTCTCGGCAACCTCGCCATGGCCCTCTACGCGCTCGCCGAGCTCTTCCGCATCCGCGAGCCGGCCGAGATCAAAGACCTCCTCTCGCGGCGCAACCCCGGCAGCCTCGTCCTCCCGGGCCTCCTCGTCGCCCTCTCGATCGCCGTCTACTGCGCCGCCTGAGCCATGATCGCCCAAGGGCCAGGTCGTCGGGATGCCGATTCTGGTGCAGGAGCCTGCTTGCAGGCGATCTGCGCGTTGAATCGCCTCCAAGCAGGCTCCTACAGATGAACCGCTGCGACAATTCGCCGCCTCCAGTGATTCCGGCACTTCATCACCCACCCCGACCCTCCTGGTGGCGTCGCCGGGTTGTGGATCCGCTAGGCCGCCAACTCACTCAGGGCCTCTCCCCCGAACGCCTCGCGCTCGCCTTGGCGATCGGGGGCGTGATTGCGGTGAACCCGTTTCTGGGCACGACCACCCTCGGCTGTCTCGCCGCCGGCGTAGCGCTGCGCCTGAACCAGCCGGCCCTGCAGGTCGCCAATCTGCTCGCGGTGCCGTTCCAGCTCGCGCTCATCGTTCCGTGGGTACGCGCCGGAGAGTGGCTCTACCGCTCCGCGCCGATGTCGCTCAACCACGCCCTGCTGGTCGAGGAGTTCGCGGCATCACCGGTTCGCTTCCTCGAACGCTTCGGCACGAGCGGCCTCCATGCCGCGACGGCGTGGCTGATCGCAGCGCCCCTGCTTGGGGCGGCGCTGTACTTCGCGCTCCGCCCGTTGCTCCGCACCCTGCGCAACCAACTCGCGCGAAGCCGCGCGCTCGCGCCTTCCTGACCAAACGTCCCGCCATGTCGACTCCCTCCCTCCTCCTGATCGCGCTCACCGCCGCCTGTGGCGGCTTCGCGCTGCTGTACTTCGTCGCGCGTCGCCTGGACAACTACGGCATCGTCGATGTCGCGTGGTCGCTCGGCTTCGCGCCGCTGGCGGCGTTCTACGGGCATTTCGCTGGCGGTCCCTTCCCGAGGCGGCTGCTCATCACCGCGATGGGGGTGCTCTGGAGCCTGCGCCTCGGCGGCTACCTCGCGCGCCGCGTGCTCGGCCACCTCCACACGGAGGACGGCCGCTACCGCCAACTCCGCCTCGACTGGGCGGGAAACTTCGGCCCGAAGATGTTCCGCTTTTTCCAGTTCCAGGCGCTCGTGCTCGTCGCCCTTTCCGTGCCGTTCCTGCTCGCCGCGCAGAATCCCGCGCCCGCGCTGCATCCGCTCGAGTTCGCTGCGGCCGGACTGTGGTTGTTGGCACTGCTGGGAGAAACTCTCGCCGACGCCCAGCTCGCGCGCTTCAAACGCGACCCCGCCAACCGCGGCCTCGTCTGCGCGACCGGCCTGTGGGGCTGGAGCCGGCACCCGAACTACTTCTTCGAATGGCTTGTGTGGGTGGCCTTCGCACTCTTCGCCCTCACCGCACCCGCCGGCTGGATCGCGCTCTACGCTCCCGCGTTGATGCTGTTCTTCCTACTGAAGGTCACCGGCGTCGGCTACACCGAGGGCCAACTCCTCCGCTCGAAAGGCGAGGCCTACCGCGCCTATCAAGCGCGCACCAGCGCGTTCATCCCGTGGCCGCCGCGCCGCAACGGCGCAGTAGCGAGGAGTGAGTAGCGGGTCGCAAGCATCAGGAGCTATCCAACATCCACCTCTCCACCACCGCTCCTCATTCTCCTCCGAGCCTCCGTCTACTCGCTCCTCACTACCCGCTACTCGCTACTCCTTCCCCTACCCTCCCCGCCATGATCGACACGCTCCTCGAAAAGAACCTCCTGCCCGACTTCGCGCTCCGCTTCGGTATCCGCCGCCTGCTGGCGCAACGGATCCGTGAGGAGACGGCGCCGTCCGTCGTCGAGCAACACGAGCGCCTCGCCGCCTTCGCGGAGGCGCTGCGCACGCAGCCCATCGCGATCAACACCGCCGAGTCGAAGGAGCAGCACTACGAGGTGCCGACCGCGTTCTACCAGCGCGTGCTCGGCCCGCGCCTGAAGTACTCCTGCTGCTGGTTCGAGCGCGGTGACGAATCGCTGGCCGAGGGCGAGGAGGCGATGCTGCGCCTCTATGCCGAGCGCGCCCGCCTGTCCGACGGCCAGGAGATCCTCGAGCTCGGCTGCGGCTGGGGTTCGCTCTCGCTCTGGCTGGCCGAGCGCTACCCGCACTCCCGCATCACCGGCGTGTCGCACTCGCGCACCCAGAAGGCGTTCATCGACGCCGAGGCGCAGCGCCGCGGCTTCGACAACCTCACCATCGTCACCTGCGACATGAACGACTTCGACATCACCGCCGGCCGCTTCGACCGCGTCGTGTCCGTGGAGATGTTCGAGCACATGAAGAACTGGCCGCGCCTGCTCGCGAACATCACGCGCTGGCTCAAGCCCGGCGGCCTGTTCTTCCTGCACATCTTCACGCATTCGCGTTTCGCCTACCATTTCGTCGCGCGCGATGCCACCGACTGGATGAGCCGGTACTTCTTCACCGGCGGCATGATGCCAAGCGACGACCTCGTCACCCGCTTCCAGGACGACCTCAAGCTGCTCGACCACTGGCAGGTGAACGGCCGCCACTACCAACGCACCGCCGAGCTGTGGCTCCAGAATATGGATCGCGCCCGCCGCGAACTGCGCCCGTTGCTCGCCGCCACCTACGGCGCGGCCCACACGACCAAGTGGTGGTCCTACTGGCGCGTGTTCTTCCTCTCCTGCGCCGAGCTCTGGGGCTACCGCGGCGGGGAGGAGTGGATCGTGAGCCACTACCTCATGGAGAAGCCGGGCACCTCCGGTCGCTCCAATTGACCGGCACACCCTGTGATCGTGTTACGCCGGATCCCATGGCGCCGGCCTTCTTCAATGGCCTTCGACTGACGATCGGAGGGGTGAAAGGCCGGAACCTCCGCGCCGGAGGCCGGGTTCGCTGAAGCGCACAACCCCCAACCGGCTCCGAGGATCTAGGTCTATTCCGCCAACAGCCGGGCGGCCTCGGCCTTGAAGTAGCGATTCCATGATTTGTTGCCACCGAGGCCTTCGAGGTCCCGCTCCGCCACGGCCAACAAGTCGGCCCGGGCAGATGCAGCTTCGCCGACGGCGGAGTAGAAATATTTTCCCCGCCCCCAGCGAGGCAGCGTACGGTGGGCTCCCAGGGCCACGGCACGGTCGAAGCATTCGCGCGCCCGCGCCTTGTCGCCGCCTCGGGCCGCCGGCATCGCAAGATAGTAGATACCCCAGGAGAAAGTGGTCGTGTGCTCCTCCCACGCCGGGTCGATGGCATCCATGTGGTGCAGCATCGTTCTCGCGGCCTCCATCTTCCCGACATTGACGATGCGACCGAACAACCCGAGGCAGTCGCGGAAAATATAGAAGACTCCGGTCGACCAGAAGTGCATCGCGCCCATCTCGCGCGGCCCGAGGGCCGCGGCCGCCTGCCAGGCGGATTCTCCGGCGCGCACGCGGCGAAGAAACTCCGGATTGGTCGCCATCGCCCGTTCGCACGCCTGCAATCCGGCGGCATAGCAGCCGAGCCGATCCTGGGCTCTCTGCCGGTAGGCGGCGCCCTCCAGAAGCCGCAGGCAGGCGAGTTCGATCCAGGCTTCCGGCTCATCCGGTTGGGCGGCGGCGATCACCTCCCACGCGCGGATCGCCTTCGCGGCCGACTCGGCGGAATCGATACTATCGCCCAGACGGCGGGCCTCCGCTCGTTCCGCGGCGAGAACTCGCCGCGATTCGCCAGCCGAAGGCCAGGCCCAGCCGGGGGCCCAACTCACGGAACGTGGCGCGGCGCAGCCGCTGACTCCGAGCGCGACCATCGTCAGAAGGAAAGGAAGCCGTGTTTTCATGCAGTTCCCTCGTTGGTCATGGAGCCTCGGCCGGAACCGCCACAGCCTGGGTAACGGCAGGGATTTTTTCGGCGCGGAACAGTTCAGCTTCGGCACAAACCTCCCGCCACAACGCACGCCAGGTCGACCAGTCGTGTGCGCCGGCAATCGTCTTCACGCGCGACGGGGGCAGAAGCGTGGCGAGAAGGCGGTGCCCATCGCCCAGCGAGTCACCGCGCCCGCAGAGCAGCCAAGTCGGCGGGAGCTCCGCCGCTTTCTGGCCAAGGAAGGTCCAGATCTGTTCCTCGACGCGACCGGCGCCCGGCTCCCGCTCGGCCGCCCACGCCGCGGGTCCACCCCCCGTGACGATTCGCTCAAACAACCGGCGATCATTGCCGAGGTACGGTCCGAGCAATACGATCGCATCGGCCGAGCCAGGGTGGTCGCGGTCGTTCAACAGCGCGCCCAGCCCGCCCAGCGAGACCCCCACCAGGACGATACGGCGATAACCGCGACTCCGGGCCGGCTGGATCACGTCGGCCTGCAGCCGCTCCAACACCGTGCGGTTGAAATAGTAGCCGAGGTGCGCGTCCACCGTGACAATGTCCGCCCGCACACCGGCCTCCTGCATCGCAGCCGGAAACCCCTCGCGTTCGAAATCCGTCATCGAGCCGCCCCGGCCAGGAAGAAAGATCACCAAGGTCTCGGCGGGGGCCTGGGACTCCAGGAGCGTCGCCCGCGTCGGTATCGGTGTCGGAGTTGGGCGAAGGAACAGGCTGCAGCCGGCCAGCGCCAGCCCTCCCAGCGCCAGCCCGACGGCGGACGCACGCCGTAACCACTTACCGTTGACCCCGCTGCGGACACCAGCTGTCCCGAGTTTCATGTCCCGGGTATATCCATGCGGTCTACACCGTCAACGGCGGGGAGCGTCGGCGCCGCCACCTCCGGCGCGGCCCACCCGACGAAACGGTGGTCCTACTGGCGCGTCTTCTTCCTCTCCTGCGCCGCGCTCCGGGGCGACCACGGCGGGGAGGAGTGGATCGTGAGCCACTACCTCATGGAAACGCCCCGCCCCGCGGTGCGGAACTGAGGAGCCGAGCATTCCGAGGAAACGCGCCACGAGCACGATCTCCCCCCGAGGCAGGAAGCTTGAACCGCGCGGCCGCGCTCGCGGACTCGGGCGTACGGCCCGGCGTGAAGGCGAACCCCGCGGGTCGCCGCCCCGATCGCTGTTCATCCGGCGATCTCCGGCTTCCGTCACTTCGAGATTCTCTAAGCATAACGCCGATTTTGTGTATTATACGAATAAGCCAACCGGAGGTAGGGTGGCGCCGTCACTGAACCACCCAACCGCAACTCCATACCGATCCGCCCATGAAGCTCATCCTCCAACACGCCAATCTCCAACCCTCCGAGCGGCTCGAACGCTGGATCGAAGAAGGCCTGCTGCGCCTGCTCCCGCTGGTCCGCATCGAGGAGGCGCGCATCCGCGTCGAGTACCGGCCGGAGGCGAGCCCGGCCTACCATGCCTCTGCGCATCTGCTCGTGCCCGGCCCCGATCTCCGCGTCGAAGCCGTGGACCACACGCCGCAGAACGCCTTTGCCAAGGTGCTCCTCCAGCTCAAGGCCGGCGCCATGCACCGCGCCGCGCGGCGCCTCCGCCGCCGCCTCCTCGCCCCGCGCATGGTCCCGCCCGGCAACGCCGCCCCCGGGCGAAACTGAACTGAACCCGCAGAGCTCCCGCTCCCTCCGACTTCCGCCATGAAATGGTCCTTCAAGCTCGGCCGTCTCCTCGGCATCGACGTCCACCTCCATGTCACCTTCCTGCTGCTGCTGGCGTTCATCGGCGCAGCCCACTGGATGACCGGGGGCGGGCCGCAGGCGGCGCTGGCGGGGCTGTTGTTCCTCTCGCTGATCTTCCTCTGCGTTTTGCTCCACGAATACGGCCATGCTTTGATGGCCCGCCGCTTCGGCATCGCCACCCGGGAGATCACCCTGCTGCCGATCGGCGGCGTGGCCCAACTGGAGCGCATGCCCGACCGGCCGTTGCAGGAGCTGTGGGTCGCCTTGGCCGGCCCGGCGGTGAACGTCGCGATCGCCGGCGGCTTGGCGCTCTGGCTGACCCTCGCCGGCGGCTGGGATCCCCTCGCTTCGCTCAGCACCACCGACGGACCGTTGCTGGAACGGCTGCTCGCTGCCAACCTCCTTCTGGTCGGCTTCAACCTGCTCCCGGCCTTCCCGATGGACGGCGGCCGCGTGCTGCGGGCCCTGCTCGCCCTGCGACTGCCCTACGCGCGCGCCACCCGCATCGCGGCGCGGATCGGACAGGGCATGGCGGTGTTGTTCGGCCTCGTGGGGCTCTTCACCAATCCGATGCTGCTGTTCATCGCGGTCTTCGTCTGGCTCGGTGCCGCGCAGGAAAGCGCCGCGGCGGACCTGAAGGCCTCCTTCGGCAACGCCCGCTCGGGCGACGCCATGATCACCGACTTCCGCCTGCTCGCCCCCGACTCCACCCTCGCCGAGGCCGCCGAGCACATCCTCGCCGGCGATCAGCGCGATTTCCCGGTGGTCGAGCAAGATCGCGTGGTGGGCGTGCTGCACCAGACCGACCTCTTCGCGGCCCTGCGCGAATTCGGCGAACTAGCCCCGGTCGAGCGGGTGATGCGCCGGGATTTTGCGACGGTCGAGGCCGCCGCGCCCCTCGCCGAAACCTTCGCGCGTGTGCAGCGGGACCACGAGACGCTCGTCCTCGTCGTCGAGGGAGAACGCGTGGTCGGCCTGCTCACCCCCGAGAACGTGGTCGAGTTCCACCTCGTCCGCGCCGCCCTGGCTACGCGACGGACCGACCGCAACCCGCCGGCACCGCCGTTCGCCTCGTCCCGGAGTCTGCCTCCGATCCTGCACCGACTCGCGGGTCCGGCAGCCGGGGCGGCCCGCTGAACCGGCGCGAAGAAACCCACAAAATTCCCTGCGTTCCGGACTTTCCGTTTCACCGCGATCAACGCATGTTGCCGCGGCTGTCGGGATACTCCCACGCATTCGCCACCAACGGCGGCGCAGTAGTCTCAGTCTAAATCATGAGTGACCAAACTTGGCTCTGGATCGGTTTTAATGTCTTCGTGCTGGCAATGCTGGCGCTGGACCTCGGCGTCTTTCACCGCAAGGCGCACGTCGTCTCGCTTAAGGAGTCGATAACCTGGACGTTCGTCTGGGTGGCCCTGGCGCTGTGCTTCAACGCCGGCGTCTGGCATTTCGGCGGGCAGACCAAGGCGCTGGAATTCTTCACCGGCTACCTCATCGAGAAGTCGCTGAGTGTGGACAACGTCTTCGTCTTCGCCCTGCTGTTCTCGTACTTCGCGGTCCCCGCGCTCTATCAGCACAAGGTCCTGTTCTGGGGCATCCTTGGCGCGCTCGTCATGCGGGCCATCATGATCGTGGCGGGTGCGGCGCTCATCACGAAGTTCGCGTGGATCATCTACGTGTTCGGCGGCTTCCTGATCCTCACCGGCATCAAGATGATCGTGAAACGCGAGGAGGAGATCCATCCCGAGCGCAATCCCGTGGTGAAATGGTTCAAGCGGCTCATGCCGGTCACCGCGGACTATCGTGGGGACAAATTCTTCGTGCGCGAGAATGGCATTCGCATGGCCACGCCGCTGTTCGTGGTGCTGTTGATCGTGGAGATCTCCGACCTCATCTTCGCCGTCGACTCGATCCCGGCGATCTTCGCAGTCACCACCGACCCGTTCATCGTCTACACCTCGAACGTCTTCGCGATCCTCGGGCTGCGCTCGCTCTACTTCGCCCTCGCCGGGGTGATGGACAAGTTTCACTACCTCAAGATCGGACTGGGCGTGGTGCTGACGTTCGTGGGCGTGAAGATGATCCTCGCGCATACCGCCTGGAAGATCGACACGCTCGTGTCGCTCGGAGTGATCGTGGTGATCCTGACTACGAGCGTGGTCTGTTCGCTGCTCATGCCGAAGAAGACCAAGTCGGTCGTCGCCCACCCCGGGCCCGATGTGCTCCAGAACACTCACGAGAAGCCGTAGCTGATCGCCTGCGGCGGCGGCCGTTTCCCGGCCGCCGCCGGCTTGGCGCGGAACCGCCGCGACCTGCGAAAGCGTTGCCGACCGGCAAGATTCACCCCGTGACCAGACTCATCGCCCAGCTCGTCGCCTCGAAGGCGTTCCACCATTCCATCGTCGTGGTGATCGTGGCGGCCGGCGTCGTCGCCGGGCTGGAGACCAGCCCCGCCCTGATGGCGCGGCACGGCCCGCTCCTCCTGGGCCTGGACAAAGCGATCCTCGGGGTGTTCATCGTCGAGGCGCTGCTCAAGATGGCCGCACACGGACGCCGCCCTTGGCGCTATTTCGCCAACGGCTGGAACGTCTTCGACTTTGTGATCGTCGCGCTGTGTCTGCTCCCGGTGGGCGGTCCGTTCGCCGCGGTGCTGCGGTTGACGCGCGCGCTGCGCCTGCTGCGGCTCATCAGCGCCCTGCCCAAGCTGCAACTGCTGGTGGGCGCGCTGCTCAAGAGCCTGTCGGCGATGGGGTACGTGAGTCTGCTGCTCGCGTTGCTGTTCTACATCTACGCGGTCGCGGGAGTGCAGCTCTTCGGCCGGACGGACCCGGCGCACTTCGGCTCCCTCGGCGCCACCCTGCTCACGCTGTTCCGCATCGTGACGCTCGACAACTGGGGCGACCTCTACTTCGCCCAAGTGGCGCACGTGCCGACGGTGAAAGTGGCGCTCTATTTCGGGACCTTCATCGTGTTCGGCACGATGATCATCCTGAATCTCTTCATCGGCATCATCATGAACAGCATGGCGGAGATGCACGCGGAGATCGCCGAACGCGACCGCGCGCAGCAGGACGCGAACGCCCCTACCACCCTCGACAACGAACTCATCTCCCTCGAGCGAGACCTCAAGGAACTGCAACTGCGGATCACGAGCTTGCGACGCAGATCGAAGACCGACCCTCATCCTTCTACGCCGACGGAGGGCGATGCGGCACCTGCGCGATGACGCGCACTCCGCCCGTCGTCGCGAAGCACCCCAGTCCGGCGGCCGCCCCACCGGCTCCGGCCTTTCGCCCAGCCAGCCATCGCTACGCTCCCGTCAGCCGCGATCAGACCTCCTCCTCGCGAAGAAACTCCCATCCGCTTCTCGCATCTTGTTTGCAATGTCCACCGTCTTGATACCCAGCCGACCGAGGGTCGGGGACAGGCGGCCCCCGCCGGCGTCGAGCGGCGTGTGCGCCTAGCCTCCTTCGCCGAGGCGCTTCGCACGCATCCGTCCCCCAGGCGTGGAAGGCGTAGTACTGCGCGGTGCCGACCGCGCTCCATCCGTGTGCGCTCAGGCTGCCGCTGAAATGCACCGGCAGCGGGTTCGCACGCGGCCGGTCACGGCGCCGAACGCACCACAACGTGGCGGGCCTCCTTGCGCATTTTCGTCAGGGTCTGCGCTAGCGCAGGGGCGACCGCGACGGCGAGTAGGGGCTCGTGAGCCACTACCTCAAGGCAAAGCCACAGCGCTATACCTAGCGCGCGCCCAGCGCCCCTCCGCTGGGCGCGCCCGCCGCACTCGCCCCCCAGGCATCACATTCTTGTCCCGATCGGGACAGGAATGTGATGCCTGGAGAAATCCGAAACTTCGAATACGTTGGCCGTATGGCCGGGTCCTATCGGTTTCTCTTGGCGCTGGGCGCAGTGGGCGGGGAGATCTCCGGAGCCCTTGCGCACCAGTTGTGGGAGAAAGTTTCAACCAAGGCGCGCCTGGCTCAGGCCTACCGCCGCCTGCAGGCAACAGGGAAGATCGAGGTCCACGGCGCGGGACCGGTCGACGAGCGGATCATCCGACTAACGGCCGACGGGCAGAGTGAATGCCGCGCCGGCGTCGATCCGCCGGCGCTTTGGGCACGGCCCTGGGACGGAATCTGGCGGATCGTCGCTTTCGATATTCCGGAGATCGACGCCAGCCTGCGTACACGCCTGCGGCGCAGACTGCACGAGCACCGTTTCGGTTGGCTGCAGAACAGCGTCTGGATCAGCCCAGACCCGATCGATGAGTTCCACGCGAAGGCAAACGAGCCGCAACTGCTGCCGGAGTCCCTGACTGTGTTCGAAGCCAAGCCCGCCGGAGGGGAAGACAACGAGTCGCTGGCCACCTCGGCCTGGGATTTCGCGGTGCTGGACCGAAAACACGAAGAATATCTGCAGTTGCTTCGACTGCGACCCGAACGGTTCCGAAAATCAACGACGTGGCTTCCCTGGCTGGAAACCGAACGTCGCGCATGGGCCTGCGTGGTGCGGAGTGATCCGTTCCTGCCGCGGAGGCTCCATCCTCGCGGTTATCGAGGACCGGAAGTCTGGACCGCTCGCCAGTCCGCCTTGGCTGATTTCCGGGACGCATTGCGGTAGGGCCTTCGGTGCGAACTCGCCCGCCGCCCGTGCGGCAAACACCGCCGGGCAAGCGCTGCAAGCATACACCGCTGCAAGCAGAGGAGACACATTCCTGTCCCGATCGGGACAGGAATGTGTCTCCTTTCTAGGAAAACGAACCGGCGGGGCCGTGCGGTGGATGCGGGCGTCCGTGAGATCAGCCAAATACCGAGCTTGCGCTGCGCGCGGTTCTGGGGAGCTTTGCGCCGTCCGATCAGCAGTCAGTTGTCCGGTTTGTCAGATCAGGTCTGAAGACTGTGAGTAGCGCCCGCGCCCGAAAGACGGCCGGGTTTTTGAGCAAGAGCACTTCGTCAGAGGTCGTTGCCAGAAGACTGAATCGATCAGGTATCCGCATCGCGGTGTCCGTGTCCGTGCCTCGCAACTGCATCCGCAGCGCGCGCCCTTCTCCCGCGCACCGAGGTCCGAGCATCGACGCCAAAGCCAGGCCCCGGGAGCATGTGACCTGCTTCGCCCTGCGAAGCGTGCCACGGCCCACCGGGGGAAACCATGAGTGCAGGTCAACCAGTTAGGAATTCTCCTCCCGTGAAAATCTCCAAGCTTCTCGACTCCCACCGCGTCATTGTCCAACAAGCCCGGCTGGCCAATCTGGCCCAGGCTTTCCTCACGCTGCGGCGCCTCGCCGAGCGCGTGCGCCGAGCCCGCCTGGGCGGGCTCGTGCAACTGCGCCAACCCGAAGCCGCCGAGGAACGCTTCTGGGCTTCGCTCACCGCGTTGGAGGGCAGCCAGTCGGTGCTCGAGGAGCATTTCACCGACGAGGAACTCATGGAATTCGCCGACGCTGTGGCCTACGCCCGCGACACCACGGCCCTCGACGTCACCTTCCAGCTCGAAAAGGTGGCTGCGCTGTTCGTGCAACCGCTCGAAGCGGAACTGCGCCGCAGCGGCGTCGAGTTCGACCTCGCAACCGAGGCCGCCGTCCACGCCCCCCCACCGGACGCCGCCGCGATCCCGTCGCCCTTCGCCGATCGCCACCGCGGCGAAACGCCACGGCAACGCTGATCCCCGCCCGCGCGCTTGCGATCCACTCGGGCGATCGCAAGCGCCGCGATTCTCCGCGCTGTTCACCTCCCGGCCGTGTTCGTTCAGACGAGGTCCGGGGGTCGAGCGCCAAACCTTCAGCGAGCCGATCCGATGCGCTTGTTCATCCGCATCTTCGCTCGGTACTCCGGCTCTCGACGCTCGTCGTCTCGCCTCTCGACTGGCCGATCAAAGCTCAGAACCGGCCGACCACGCTGCACCCGAAGTAGACCGGGCTCTCGCCACTCAGCTTCACGTCGCGGTCGACGTATTCGAACTTCTGACTGACCACTTGGCCGAGCTCCGCCCTCAGGCTGAGCGCGCGGCTGAACGCGTACTCGGCCGCGAGGCCCACACGGATCTCGCGGTACTCGAGCCAGCTGTCCGCCAGCGACGGACCGATGCGCTCGGCGAGCGCACGCGGATCGTCGGCGAGGCGATAGTCGCCGCCGTTGATCGTCGCCACCGCCCGCAGGGTGAGTTGCTCAGTCGCGCGCCAGCTCACGCCGGATTCGGGCCAGCCGACCTTGAGCTCCCACTCCGGCGCGAACTGCCACGCGACACCCGCGATCGGTAGCACCGCGATCTCCGAACGTGCCCCGTAACGCAGGCCGAAGCTCCAGGTGAGCTCGGGGCTCTGCACGTAGCTGGCCAGAGCCAGCACCGGCATGTCGAAGCGCGCCGTGGAAAGACTGCCGTCGGCGCCCGCGATGCGCGGCGTCGCGATGACGAGCAGCCGCCACTTCTCGTCGAACACGTGAGTCACGCCCAGCGGCGCCGCGAGCGATTTGAGGCTCTCCGGCAGCCAAGTTGTGCCCGCGAGGTCCAGTTCGTGCCGCGTCCACTCGAGTCCGTAGAGCAGCTGCGTGCGTTCGGCGAGCGGGGCGCGGGCGCGCAGGCCGAGGCTGTAGGAGTCGACGCCCACCTCGGCCGCCGGACCGGCGTCGTCGAGAGCGGATCCAGCAGTGTGGCTGTAGCGCGCGGTCAGTTCGAAACCGCCCCCGCGATCAGCCGGCTGGGCGGAGGCGGCGGCAGCGCCGAGTCCGAGCGAGAGAAGAAGGAGCGGGGTGGCGAAACGGAGCTGAGTATTCATGAGTTGAGTCTCCAGAGGGTGAAGGTGAGAAAAGTGGCGAACGAAACCCAGGCCAGGTAAGGCGCGAGCAGCCAGGCGGCGACGCGGCTCGTGCGCGCGAAGGCGACGATGGTCGCCACGATGGCTCCCCAGAGCACGACGATTTCGAGCAGCGCGAGGTCGATCCGGTGGAAGCCGAAGAAAAGCGGAGTCCAGAGCGCGTTGAGCCCAAGCTGCACACCAAACCAGCCGAGCGGGCGCCGTTGCGCTCCCCAGCCGCCGCGGCGCCAAACCAGCCAGGCGGCGACGCCCATGAGGATGTAGAGCGTGGTCCAGACCGGACCGAAGACCCAGCTCGGCGGGTTCCATTCCGGTTTCACCAGCGCCGCGTACCAGCCGTCTGGACGCGCCCACGAGGCCGACACCGGCGCCGCGAAACACGCGAGCAGCCAGAACACCAGCCCGGGCCAGACCGGGCGCAGCGCGGCAGGAGAATCGGTGCGGTTCATGTGTGGTCCAACTATGCGGGGAGCGAACAGTGCCGGGCAACCGGCGACGCGCGGCAGGCCGCGATAGAAGCGCGACTCATGTGCAAACGCAGCACGGCCGTGCGGAGCAACTCCGGTGGTGGGTCGGGCTTTACGCCCGCCATGCCGAGAGCCCGGAGGACCGGTCTCCGACCGGACGCCGCGGGCGCGAGCCGAAATGGATGGCGGGCGGAGAGTTTACCCGCCGAAGGCGACCAGGGCCCGCCCCACCATCGGAGAAGTTTGCCAGCCGACGGAGCGCCGCGGTTCACGCGGCCTCGGCGGGCAGCGCCCAACCGCGGCGCCGTGCCCACGCGCCGATCGCCGCCGCCTGGCGCTGCAGCACGAACTGCGCGATGACGGCGTCGTCGAGCAGCCCGATCTGCGGCACCGAATCCGGGATACGATCGGCGTTCTTCATGAAGTAGAGCAGCACAAACGCGATCTCGCGCAGCGCGTGCGGGTCGATCGGCGCACCGGCGGTGGCTTCATCGAAGACCGCCGCGAGCAGCTCAAGCCGGCCCCGCAACCGTTCCGAGTCGCCGAGGGCGGCGATGCGGAGCTGGAGCGGGAGGCGCTGCTCGCGGAGCATCGCGAGCGCCTCGGCGTCGACGAGCGCGGCGCCTTGTTCGATGAAGCGGCCGACACCGGCCAGACCGGCACGACGGCTGGAGGCCAGATGACGTTCGAGGGCCGCGGGAAGACGAGTGAGTTGGGTGGTCATGGGTAGTTGCGAGTGAAAGGTTGGTGGAAGTGGCGCATCAGACGCGCCCGACCGCGGCAGGTTCCACTTTCCGCGGTCGCAGGAGCGAGACGGCGACCGAGGTCGCGAGGATCGTCACGATCACCCCGAGCGAAACGAGGGTGTCGATCTGGTAGGCGGTGTGGCCGAGCAGCATTCTGACGCCGACGAAGGTCAGCACCACGCCCAGGCCGGCCTTGAGGTTGTGAAACTTGTCCATCATCCCCGCGAGGGCGAAGTAGAGGGAGCGCAGGCCAAGAATCGCGAATACATTGGAGGAGTAGACGATGAAGGAGTCGCGGGTGACGGCGAGGATCGCCGGGATCGAATCGACCGCGAAGGCCACGTCGGTGAATTCGACCAGCAGCAGCACGACGAGGAGCGGGATGGCGAACAGCGCGCCGTCTTCCCGCAGGAAGAAGCGGTCCCCGCGAAACACCGGCGTGAACGGAATCAAACGCGTGAAGAACCGCACGAGCGGGTTGCGCTCCGGATGAATCTCCTCGCCCCGCTTCAGGAGCATCTTGATGCCGGTGAAGACCAGGAACGCGCCGAACACGTAGATGATCCACGCGAACTTCGTGATCAGCGCCGCCCCGAGGGCGATCATCGCGAAACGCAGGATCAGCGCGCCGAGGATGCCCCAGAACAGGACCTTGTGCTGGTACTGGGCCAGCACCGCGAAGTACGCGAAGAGCATCGCGAATACGAATACATTGTCCGCACTCAATGAGTACTCGATCACGTAGCCGGTGAGGAACTCGAGCGCCTTCGTGCCGCCGGCGAAATACCAGACGCCGGCGTCGAAGCACAGCGCGAGCGCGATCCAAGCGGCGGTCCAGCCCAGCGCCTCCTTGAGGCCCACGGCAGGGGGGCTTGCGGTGGAAGAGGCCGCGGTCGATCGCCAGCATCGTCAGCACGAAGAGATTGAAACCGCTCCAGAGCCAGAAGGTCGTGGTCATTTGGCAGGGTGGGAGCGGAAGCGGAGATCAGTTGCGCGCGCCGGCATCGCGGCCCCGCGCGGTGAGGCGCGGCGCGAGCAGGTGTTTACGCAGGCGGCGGGCCGCGCGGTGGATCGCGCCGGCCTTGAGTTGCTCCAGGACCTTGGCGAAGGCGTTCTGCGGCGTGTGGTCGACCGCCTCCACGCGCAGGTCCGGCCCCGGAACGAGTAGATGGGCGGTCGCGCGGTAGGCCGGACTCGCCGACGGCACGTGTTCGAGACGGATACGCGCCTCCTCGATGCGGACCAGCGGCAGGAGCCCGAGCAGACACTCCTCGATCCAGCGATCGAGGCGGGCCGAGCCGCGGAGATTGGTGTGTTGGACGATAAGCTTCATGGGAAGGATTGGGAATGGGTTGCGGTGGAACAGGCTCGTTGACGGCGCCAAAGTACCGCCGAACGCTTATTTCCACTAATACCCATTTGCTTGCTTTCATTTAGGATTCCCCTAACCGGGAAACACCATGGAATGGCTGAACTACCACCACCTGCGCTACTTCTGGACGGTCGCAAAGGAGGGCGGGCTCCAGCAGGCCGCCGACAAGCTCCATGTCTCCCCGCCATCGATCTCCGCGCAGATCCGCGAGCTCGAGGAGGCGCTCGACGTGAAGCTCTTCCGCCGCAGCGGCCGACGCAATGTCCTCACTGACGCCGGCCAGATCGCGCTCCGCCATGCCGACGAGATCTTCGGGCTCGGCAACGATCTCGTGAGCTCGCTCAAGCAGCGCCCAACGGAGCGCGTGGTGAAACTCCACGTGGGCGTGGCCGACTCGCTGCCCAAGCTCGTCACCTACGAGATCCTGAAGCCCGCGCTCGAACTCTCGGCCGTGCACCTCGTCTGCCGCGAGGGCAAGATCGACGAGTTGCTCGCCCAGCTCGGCACGCACCGGCTCGACATCGTCCTCGCCGACGAACCCGCCTCCAGCAGCGTGAAGTTCCGCGCGTTCAACCACCGACTCGGCGAATCCGCGGTCACGTTCTGCGCCGCACCCTCGCTCGCCGCCCGCCTGCGCCGCAATTTCCCCAAGAGCCTGCACGACGCCCCCGCGCTGCTCCCGATCGAGAACTCCCCGCTGCGCCGCGCGCTGGAAACCTGGTTCCGCGCCCGCAAGGTCGCCCCGCGCGTCGTGGCCGAATTCGAGGATCTGGCGCTCATGAAGGTCATGGCCGCACAGGAGCAGGGTGTCGTGCCCGTGCCCACCGTCGTCGTGGGGGAAGCGATCAACCGCTACGGCCTGCGCGAGATCGGCACCGCCGAGAACTGCCGCGAGGAGTTCTTCGCCATCACCGCCGAGCGCAAGATCACGCACCCCGTCGTCTCGCTCCTCACCGGCCACGCGCGGCGGTTGGTCTTCGGCTGACGCGGGTCGCCTGCGAAAGGTGAGGCGCTCCGCCTCCTCGCTCGCGGCTACTCACTCCTTTTCTCCCCTCCCCTTCCGTGACATTCCGCCGCCGCAAGGATTTCTTCTGGTCACGCCCGCCGCGCGCCCCTAGGACCACTGGCCTTTCCACAGTGAGCACGCCCGCGATTGTCTTCGCCAACTCATCACACAACGCCGCTGCCGCGGCGCGGTTGGCGTGCGCGGGGTGCCTTTGATCCGAAATGGACGTTGCTGAAATCACGGCGAAAGCCCGGGTGCTCCTCGAGGCCCTGCCCTACATCCAAGACTTCCGCGGCTCGACCTTCGTCGTGAAATACGGCGGGAGCTTCATGGACGACCCGAGCCCCGAGGTGCGAAACCGCGTGGCCTACGACATCGCGTTCCTCGCCGCCGTCGGCATCCACGTCGTCGTCGTGCACGGCGGCGGCAAGGCCATCACCAAGGCCATGGCGGAGTCCGGCCTGAAGGCCAACTTCGTCAACGGCATGCGCGTCACCGACGACGCCACGATCAAGATCGTCAAGCGCACCCTCGACGAAGTCGTGAACAAGGACGTCTGCCACGCCATCACCCTCGCCCGCGGCAAGCCGTCCGGACTTCCCGGCGACAGCGTGCTCCTCTGCGAGAAGCTCACCGTCGACGACGACGGGAACACCGTCGACCTCGGCTACGTGGGCGATGTCACCGAAGTCCGCGTGAAGGTCATCAAGAAGGAACTCTCCGAAGGCCTCATCCCCGTCATCTCCCCAGTCGCCGAGGACCAGGACGGCCACCCCTACAACATCAACGCCGACGTCGCCGCCGGCCGCGTCGCTGCCGCGCTCAACGCCCGCCGTCTCGTCTACATGAGCGACGTCCCCGGTCTGCTCTCGAACCCCTCCGACCCGACCACCCTCATCTCGACCCTCAAGGTCGGCCAGGTCGACGCGCTCAAGAAGACCGGCGTGATCGACAAGGGCATGCGCCCGAAGGTCGCCAGCGCCGTGCGCGCGCTCGAGGAAGGCGTGCAACGCGTGCACTTCATCGACGGTCGCCTCCCGCACAGCCTCCTGCTCGAGATCTTCACCGACAAAGGCATCGGCACCGAGATCGTGCAGGGATGAACGCGCCAGGAGCGCGTTCATGAGGCCGCGACGCCGAGCCGTCGCGGCCGGGTCCCATCAGCCCGAACTTCTTTCGCAGGCGGCCGGATTGCATTCCGCGCCGCCTGCGCCGTTTAGCGACCTTGTCACCTCGTTCCGTTTCCTGATTTCCTGAGTTCCAGAATTTCCGCTCCGAGTCGCTCGCGTCCGTCTCCTGCTCGTCGCGCCCCGCCGCGTTTCGCCCGCCCATTCCGCAATCCGCATTCCGAAATCCGCAATGAATAGCCAGACCTTCGCTCCCGCTCCGGCCGTCACCGCCGCCGCCACCGAGGCGCATTACGACGCCTACGTGATGAAGAACTACGCCCGCGCCGCCGTGACGCTCGTGCGTGGCGAGGGCTGCCGGGTCTGGGACGACCGCGGCACCGAGTACCTCGACTTCACGTCCGGCATCGCCGTCACCGCGCTCGGCCACTCGCACCCCGCGTGGGTCAAGGCCGTGCAGACGCAGGCCGCGCAGCTCGTCCACGTCAGCAACCTCTTCCGCAACCCGCTCCAGGGCGAACTCGCGCGCAAACTCGTGCAGCAGGCCGGCCCCGGCCGCGCCTTCTTCTGCAACAGCGGCGCCGAGGCCAACGAGGCGCTGATCAAACTCTCCCGTCTCCACGGTTACAACACCACGCACGAGGAGGGGAAACGCATCAAGGTCCTCGTCGCCAAGAACGCCTTCCACGGTCGCACCTTCGGCAGCATGAGCGCCACCGTGCAGGAGAAGATCCAGAAGGGCTTCCGCCCGATGGTGGAGACCTTCGCCGCCGGCGAGTTCAACAACCTCCAGAGCTTCGTCGACCTCGTCGACGACTCCACCGCCGCCATCCTCGTCGAGCCGATCCAGGGCGAGAGCGGTGTCACCGCCGCCACGCCCGAGTTCCTCGTCGGCCTGCGCAAGCTTTGCGACGAACGCGGCCTGCTGCTCCTGCTCGACGAGGTGCAATGCGGCCTCGGCCGCACCGGCAAGTTTTTCGGTTTCCAGCACTACGGCATCGTCCCCGACGCCCTCTCGATGGCCAAGGGCCTCGGCGGCGGCATGCCCATCGGCGCCATCTGGGTGCGCGAACCATTCGCCGAATACTTCCAGCCCGGCTCGCACGGCACGACCTTCGGCGGCACGCCGCTCGCCTGTTCCGCCGCACTCGCCGTGGTCGACACGATCGAGAAGGAGGACCTGATGGGCAACGTGCGGCGCAACGCGCCCGCGTGGCGCAACGCGCTCCAGCAACTCGTCGCCGACTTCCCGAAGGTCCTCAAGGAAGTCCGTGGCCTCGGCTACATGGTCGGCCTCGGTTTCCACGCCGATCCCGCTCCCTTCAACGCGAAGCTGCGCGAGGCCGGCATGCTCTGCCCGCTCGCCGGCAACAACACCATCCGTCTCCTCCCGCCGCTCACCGCGACTCCTGCCGATCTCGCCCAGAGCGTCGCCATCGTCCGCGGCGTGCTGGCCGCCGCTTGAATCCTTCACCCGCGGCCGCGGGGCGGTCCTGCCCAAAAACAAAGCCCCGGCACTGGCCGGGGCTTTGTGAGAAAACGATCTGCTGGCGACTCAGTTGTTCACTGCCGGAACCGACTCGCGCTGGCCGGGAAGATCCTTCTTCTGGATTTCGGCCTCCTTGAGCAACTCCGCGCTGAACACCTCGTCGACCTTCGGCTCACCGTTGTCGAGCGTCTTGGCCGTGATGAAGATGACCAGGTTGCGGGTCTTGAGAGCCTTGCTGTCGGACTTGAAGAGCGAGCCGAGCACCGGGATCTCACCGACGAACGGCACCTTGGACTTACCCTTGGTGGTCTGGTTCTCAATCAGGCCGCCGATGCCGAGGGTGTGCCCGTTCTTGAGCGAGACCTGAGTTACCGCCTTGCGGGTGGCGATGATCGGGATCGTGGCAACGCCGAAGGGCACTTCGCCCGCACGGCTGCTGACCTCGGGCAGGATGTTCATCTTGATGAAGCCGGCGTTGTTGATCTGGGGCGTGACCTTGAGGTTGATGCCGATCGCCTTGTAGGTGAAGCCGCTGACCTCGAAGGTGCCGCGCTCCTGGTTGTAGGTGTAGTTCGGGATCGGGTATTCCTCACCGATATTGATCGCCGCCTCGACGTTGTTGAGCGTCACCACCGTCGGGTTGGAGACCAGGCGCACGTTGTTGTTCGACTCGTAGAGCGACATCACCGCGCTGAACTCGGAGATCGAGAAGGTGGAAGTGATCAGCTGGGGCGCATTGAACAACGACTGAAGGTTGTTCTTCCAGTCGGTCGGGTTAACACCGGGTGCCGAATAAGTCGCGGGTGTGCTCGTCCCGGCCGTTGTGAGAATGCGGTTACCGTCGTTATCAAGCACGTAGACTTTCCGAGTCGTATCTGCCACCCCATTGACCATGGGGTTCACCATCTCGTACTTGGACGGCGTGTTGGTGGGTCCGGCGCTCATCGTGGCTGCCTCGAATTTCGACGGTTCCTGCCCGACCTTGAATTTCTGGAGCGAGGCCCAGTTCACGCCCACGTCGCGGCCGTCATTGTTGGTCACCTCGATGAACTTCGACTCGATCATCACCTGCGCGGTGGCCACGTCGAGTTTGTCGATGATCGGCTTGATCTTCTCGAGTCGGGACGGACGCTCGGTGATGACGAGCGCGTTGTTGCGCTGGTCGATCTGGATCCGGCCCTTCACGGGCTCCCCGGTGTCGACCATGCCAGAGATCGTCCCGAGAATCTTGCTGGCTTCGGCGTAGTTGAGAATATAGACCTCGGTCGTGGTCTGCTCCTGGGCGAGGGCGTCCTGGCTGACGACGCGAATGATGTTCTCATCCTCGATCACGGTGTAGCCGACGGGATTGAGCACCTCGCGGAAGATCTGCCGCCAGGTCACGTTGCGCAGCTTGATCGAGGTTCGACCCTGCAGGGTTTCGGGCACGACAAGGTTCAGTTCGAACATGTCGGCCACATTACGGAGGATCGTGCGAATCTCCTCGTTGGGGAAATCAACGGAGATGAGGTCCTTCTTCTCGCTCAGCGCGACGGAGGAGGGGGTTGTCGCGGGGGCACTGGGGGCTGGCGCGTCGCTCTGCGCCATGAGGGGCAGCGCAAGAACGGATGCAGCAGCAAAGACAAGCAGTTGGTTACGTTTCATACGGAAGACTATTTGATGGTTCGCTCGGCCTCGTTGTCCTGATAGCGAATACGGAAGCGGCTGTTGGTGATGTTGACGATCTCGACAATGTATTCAACCCCTTCGAGCGACACGCCGATTTTATCACCTATTTTTTGCCGGCGCTCGGTGAAGAGGAGGTAGGGCTCGCCACCGAGCATCATGCTGCCGGTCGGCTGAATCCGATCAACCAGGAGGCCGATCAGTTCCGCCGGATTACGTGCGGACATTTCGCCCTCCTTGGAGCCGGCGGCAGCGACCCGCAGGTCAGCCGCAGGTGGATTGAAGGGGTCCTTGGACACCGAGAGGGTGGCCGAAGCGGTGCCGCCTTGGAGAAGTCGCGCCGTGTCCGCCAAAACCTTCTCGCGGGCCGCGCCTGGGTCACGACCCTGCGCCCAAGCCGCGCCCACCGGCCCCACCAACAAGAACACGAGGAAAAGGGTGCGTCGCGTCATTTGGCGGCCAAGAGTTGAAGATTGATGGTGAGAACTTCTTTCTGTGCAGCATTCGCCTCGGCGGAGGCGCGCTGGACGGCGAAATCGCTGAGACGATACAGCCGGGGGCCCTGTTCAAGAGTCCGCAGAAACCGGATCAGCTGCACATATTCTCCTTCAACCACCACGTTGAAGCCGGTCGGCTGATAGGCCTGTCCAGCAGTCGTGGTCTTCGGTGGGCCGAGGGGGCGAAGGATGGAAACCCGCACGCCGGTCCCCGACTCCAAGCTGTAGAAATACTCTTGATTGCCCGAGACGTCGTCGACCCGGGTGAGCTTGCCCTCAAGCGCACCAATGGCCGTCTTGAGAGCAGCAAGGTGCTCTTCAATTCCGGTGGCATTCCGGACGCCCAACGCCAGCTTCTTGCCCTCGGACTCGAGCACCTCAAGCCGGGCGAGTTCGTCGGACAGTGTGCTCTGCCTCAGAAAGAACAGACCACCCAGCACCAGACAGCCGGCCAAGCAACCCGAAGCCACCGGGAAGCGCCGAACGATGTTACCTGCGTTTGGAGCCTTACTCATCTTCAGCCTTGGGTTTGGGGGCCGGGGGCGGCTTGGGCGCCGGGGTTTTCTGGCCCTTGAGCTTCATGTCGATCTCGAACGTAAAACGATTGCCGCCCTGGTCGCGATTTTGCGAACTGAGCCGCACACTCTCCATCAACGCGGTGATCGCCGGACTGGCCGCAAGTTGATCCGCGTAGCCCTTTGCAATCGAGGCGGAAGCGTCGACCACCGTGCCGCGCAAACGCACACCGTCCCCATACATCTCGATCGCATCGAGGATGATCAAACGGGGCAGTGTTTCCGCGATCAGCACCAGCAGGTCCGAAGCCTGCAGGCGAGGCGTGACGAACTCATCGATCTGGCGCACCTTCTTCTCGCCTTCGGCGAACTCCTTCTGCAGTTGAGCAGCCTTCTCAAACCGTGGGCGGTGGCCATCAGCCGTCGCCTGCCACTCGGCACAGCGGTCTGTCACCTCCGCGATCTGCATCTGCTGCTGAATCACCAAGGCACCGAGCCCGAGCGTCACCGCGACGGCCACCGCGTTCACGGCAAACGAGGTGCGGATCACCTTCGTATCCGGCAAGCTACTCGCGATCCGGAAATTCGGATGCCAAAACAGAATCGGGCCGGCCGGCCGCTTACTTGGCTTCATGGGGAGCGGACGAAAGTTGGTTGTTGGCCATCAGGGATAGGAGTCCGAACCACGAGCCCGGCACGCTGTCGGGGCAGACGCCGGCTGCGAATTTGATGCCGGCTTTTTCCAGCCACGGCCGAGGATCCCATTGAAGCTGAGTCACTCCCAGCGCCCCGGCCAGTGTTGCACTCAACCAACTGAGGCCGGGCGGCTGAACCGAACAATACAGCAGGCCGATGGATTGCCCGGTCTGCACTTCGAAGAAACCAATCGAGGACTGCAGTTCCTTCAGCAGTCGTTTCACCAAGTTGGGCCCCATGCCCGTGAAATCGAAGGTGTTCGAGAAAAGCAACTTCGCCGCCGCCTCCTCATCGCGCAATCCGAGCTCCTTCTGCGCGATCGGAATCATTGAATTGATGCCGTGCGGAATCGGACGGGCGAGATCGACGCCCCCGCCGTTGACGATGAAACAATTGGTCGTCTCACGCCCGATCTCCAGCACCAGCGTCGGCGTCTTGGCGTCCTGCAGGACAAGCAGTCCCTGCATCGCGCCCAACATGCTGACCGAACTGATTTCCAGCCGCTCCGGGAAAATGCCCGCCGCCAACAAGGTCTGTTGCGCCTGGGCAAAATCCTCGGCGTAGCTGCCACAGAAGACGACTTCCTTGGCCGCCGCCGATTGGTGATCAATCACGCTCCCGTCGAACGCCGAGAGAATCGCAAACGTCATCTTTTCCGGTTCCGCGCGGAATTGCGTCACGAGCACGTCCTCGAGATAGGCCGCCTCCTTAGTCCGCTTCGGGTCCAGGGTCGCCCGCCGGATGAACCGACGCTCCGGCGAGATGCCACAGACCGCATGGCGGAAAGTCCCACCCCTGCGCGGACCCGCCACCTTGTAGATCACCTCGCCGATCGCGGACAGCCCACGGCCGGACACCTCTTCCACCTTCTCGATCACCATCGGCGCAGTCAGCGAACTCGTCCGCGCAACAACGCTGGAATATTCGTTGATCTCGACGAAGTAACCGCTGGTTTTTCCGGAGAAAATCATGGGATAAAGCAGGGCACGTCCCAACCAATGATGGTCAGCGCGAAAGCATGGCTGGTACGTTCACCCTATTTCGTAAAACTCGGCCGCTGGCTCAAGGTCTAAAACGAAATCCGTCGGGGCACCTCAGGTTTTGACAGCGTTTTCAGCCTCTGCCCCCCATCCGCTCCTCAAAACAAAAGGGC
>JAHFTC010000174.1 GCA_023269585.1 Opitutaceae bacterium | reverse complement strand
CCCTGCGCGCCCTCCTCGACTTCGCCTACGAGATTCCCGGCCTCGCCCGGTTCCGCTGCAACTACCTCCACAACCACTGGGGCATGGCCGCCGTACTGCGCCAGATCCCCTCGCGTATCCTCACCTTCGAACAGCTTGGCCTGCCCGAGGCGCTCAAGAAGCTCTGCGTCCTGCGTTCCGGCCTCGTGCTCGTCACCGGCCCCACCGGCTCGGGCAAGAGCACCACGCTGGCGGCAATGATCGACCACATCAACGCCACCCAGACCCGCCACATCGTCACCCTCGAGGACCCGGTCGAGTTTGTTCATCCCAACCGCTGCTCCGTCATCGTGCACCGCGAGATCGGCGATCACACCCGCTCCTTCGCCGCCGGCCTGCGCAGCGCGATGCGCTCCGATCCCGACCTCATCCTCCTCGGCGAGATGCGCGAGCTCGAGACCATCAAGCTCGCCCTCAACGCCGCCTCCATGGGCATCCTGGTCTTCGGTACGCTGCACACCAACTCGGCGCCGAAGACGATCGACCGCATCATCAACGCCTTCCCCGCCGACGAGCAGAACCAGGTGCGCGTCCTCCTCGCCGGCTGCCTGGCCGGCATCGTCTCCCAGCTGCTCTGCAAGAAGGAGGGCGGGGGCCGCGTCGCCGCGCACGAGATCCTGCTCCAGCACGAGGCGTTGGCCAACGTGATCCGCACCGGCCGCGTGTCCGATGTCCGCGCCATCATCGAGGGCGGCGCCGCCGAGGGCATGTGCGGCATGGACGGCACCCTCGCGCGTCTCCTCGCAGCCGGGACGATCAGCGGGCACGAGGCCTACACGAAGGCGCTCGACAAGCGCACCTTCGAATCGCTCCGCGCGGCCGCGCCGGTCCCGGCCCCCCTGCCGGTGGCGTCATGAACGCCCCGCCCCCCACCCTCGCCCTCCGCCATGCGGATTCCGGGCGCCGTAGTGGCGGGACGGCGAAAATTCTCGTTGCCCGCGATGGATGCGCCCGCCCAGTCTTGCCGCCGAAGGCCCGCCGTCGCGGCGGGCGGCTTTCTCGGCCAGGATCACGGACCTGTAAGTCGAAGGCACAATCTCACCGGACCCGCCCGCGGGTTTCCTTCGGTGAGCTTGTGCCTTTTGCATTTTCAGGACCGCGCTCCGACCGGCCAGCCAACTCCAAATACCGGATGCCGAGATCCTGCCACCTACCCCCATCGCGCCCCGCGCCACCACACTCCGCCCGGCGGCAGTGCACCGGGGCCCGCGCCGTCGCATGAACCCGGTGTCTCCCAGTTCCGGCGACCGGCCGCTCCTGCCCGGCCTCCCCGCCGCCGACCACGGGCGCGGTGAACGCATCCTGCATGTCGACGACGAGCCGACGGTCACCACCGCGCTGCAACGGCTGCTCGCGCGGATCGGCTACCGGGTCGAATCCTTCAACTGCCCACGAACCGCCTCCGAGCGGTTCCGCGCCGCCCCGCACGAGTTCGATCTCGTGTTGACCGACCTGATGATGCCCGGGCTCACCGGCCTCGACATCGCCTCCCTCGTGCAGGCGCTCCGACCTGAACTCCCCGTGGTGCTGCTCAGCGCGTACGGCGAACACCAGGATTCACCCGCGTTGCGCGCCGTCGGCATCCATGTGGTGATCGCCAAACCCGCCTCGATCGCGGTGGTGGCGGCCGCCCTGCGCCGCTCGCTCGACCGCCCCGCCCCTCCCGCATGAACGAACCCGCTCCCCAATCGCGTGGCCGCCTGCTTGTCGCCGACGACGAGGATCTCGTGCGCAAGACCATCGCCGCGCTGCTCGTCCACCAGGGCTTCGCCTGCACCTGCGTCGCCTCCGGCGAGGAGGTGCTCGACCAACTCCGCCAACACGAGTTCGACGCCCTCGTATCCGATCTCGAAATGCCCGGCAACAGCGGCGTCTCCCTGCTCGAATCCGTGCCCCCGCTCGCGGCCGGCATGCCCATCGTCGTGCTCACCGGCAAACCCACCGTCGAGACCGCCGCCCGCGCGGTGCGCCTACCCGTCGCCGCCTATCTCACCAAGCCGCCGGACTACGCCGAGCTGGTCGCCGTGCTCGACGAGGCGGTCCTGACGTGCCGCACCTATCGCGCGATGCAGGCCGGCCAACGCCGCCTCCACGACTGGGATACGGAGCTGGAGACTGTGCTCCGGCACTACCGCAACCACGATTCCCAACCCGAAGGCCCGATGGGCTGCTATCTTCGGCTCTCCCTCCGGCACGCCATCCTTGTCCTCTCCGAACTCGAACAGGCCGCCCGCGCCCTCGAACACGGTCCCGACAAGGCCCAGGCCCTGCGCCAGCTCGACCGCGAGGTCGCCTTGCGCCGCGCGGTCGACGTCCTCCGGCGCACCAAGCAGAACTTCAAGAGCAAGGAGCTCGCGGATCTTCGCATGGAACTCGAACGCCTGCTCGCCGGGAGCGACCCCGCCGAAGCCCCGCAGGAGAACTGACCCGAAACGAAGCGGTTGGGCACAGAGAACACTGCGGAACTGGTGATCGCGCCGGCGACGGCTTGGCCCTCGTCCCTCGACGCTCGGCTCTCGTCTTCCCCAAAGTCTCCCGGCCGGCTTTCCCGTTGCCAGCGCGCGGCACGCTCCCTTCTTTGGCGGCGTCCATGGCCCTGCCGTTCTTCTCCCGTACCCGCAACACGATCGCCGCGCGTTGCGCCGATGATTCCGCCACCAAGGCGCGGCTGCGTTTCGCACCGTACTACCACGCCATGGAGGCCCAGCAGGGCACCCGCATCCGCCTCGACGGCCGCGACCTGGTCATGCTTTCGAGCAACGACTACCTCGGCCTCTCCTTCCACCCGAAGGTCATCGAGGCCGGCCAGCGCGCCATGGCCCGCTGGGGCGCCAGCACCACCGGTGCCCGCGTCTCCAACGGCTCCCGCGCCTACCACCACGCCCTGGAGGAGAAACTCGCCGCCTTCCTCGGCAAGGAGGCCTGCCACATCCACGCCGCCGGCTACCTCTCCGGCATGTCCGGCGTCGCCGCCTTCGCGGCCAAGGGCGATGTCGTGCTCGCCGACAAGAACATCCATTCCTGCCTCTGGGATGGTATCCGCCTCTCCAATGCCACCGTCGAGCGCTTCGCCCACAACAACGCCGACGACCTGCGCGACGTCGCCAAGACCATCGCCGCCGACACCGCCCGCCTCCTCGTCCTCGAGGGCGTCTACTCGATGGAGGGCCACATCGCGAGGCTGCCCGAGCTGATCGCCGTGGCCGAGGAGTTCGAATGCTTCAACGTGCTCGACGACGCCCACGGCTTCGGCGTGCTCGGCCGCGAGGGCCGCGGCACCGCCGACCATTTCGGCCTCGCCGACCAGATCGACCTCATCGTCGGCAGCCTCTCCAAATCGCTCGGCAGCACCGGCGGTTTCGTCGCCGGCAAACGCGCCTCCATCGAGTACCTACGCACGCACTCGAAGCACACCATCTTCAGCGCGGCGCTCAGCCCCGCGCAGGCCGCCGCCGCCGAGGCCGCGCTCGAGCTCCTGCAGACCGAGCCCCACCACCGCGAACGCCTCTGGGCCAACACCCGGCGCTACGTCGCCTTCCTCCAATCGCTCGGCCTCGACACCTGGGGCAGCGAGACCCCGGCCGTGCCGATCGTCGTCGGCTCCAAGGAGCGCGCCTACCGTCTGTGGCAGCTGCTCCTCGAACAGGGCGTGTTCACGGTCATGTCGATCGCCCCCGCCGTCCCGCCCGGCAAGGACCTCATCCGCACCGCCATCTCCGCGCTCCACTCCGACGAGGATCTCGCCCGGATCGAGGAGGCGTTCGCCTACGCCGTGAAACGGCTGTGACGGCAACCTGACCGCGCCCTCCCGCCCTGCCATGGTCACGCTTCGTCCCGCGGCGACCACGGATGCGCCCGCTGTCGCCAACCTTGTGGCACAGGTCGGTTACCCGGCGGAGCCGGCCGCAGTCGCGGAGCGACTCGCCCGCCTGCACGCGACTCCGGATGCCCTGCTCCTCGTCGCCGAGGCGGACGGCGCCATCGTCGGCTGGCTGCACGCCCACGCCCAGGTGACGCTCGCGATCGGCTCCAAGGTGGAGATCATGGGCCTCGTTGTCGCCGCCGGCCACCGCCGCAGCGGAGCCGGACGGGCGCTGGTCGCCGCCACCGAGCGCTGGGCCGCCGATCGCGACGCCGCGGTCGTGGTCGTGCGCAGCAACGTCCGCCGCGAGGAAAGCCATCGTTTCTACCTCGCGCTCGGCTTCACGCACTCGAAGACGCAGGCCGTCTACCAGAAACCCGGCACGGTCCACGCGGATTGAGCGCCGCCGCGGCGCTCAGATCTCGTAGTTGTAGCCCGCGAACGGCAGCTCGACCTCGAGCGACTCGTGCTTGCGGCGGTGGCGCACGGAAAGATTCGCGCCCTCGTAGGTGACGAGACTGTGGGCCGGCACGGAGTTCATCAGCCAGACGTTGGAGCCGATGATCGAGTGCGCACCGACCAACGTGTCGCCGCCGAGGATGGTGGCGCCGGCGTAGATCGTCACGTGGTCACCAACATTCGGATGCCGCTTCACGCCCTTCACCGGATTGCCCTGCGGATCGAGGGCGAACGACTTCGCGCCGAGCGTCACGCCCTGGTAGAGCTTCACGTGGTCGCCGATCGTGGCGGTCTCGCCGATGACCACGCCCGTGCAATGGTCGACGAAGAAGTGCGTGCCGATGGTCGCACCGGGATGGATGTCGGCGCCGGTCCGCTCATGGGCGAACTCGGTGAGCATGCGCGGCAGCAACGGCACCCCACGCTTGTAGAGGATATGGGCGATGCGCTGGAGCGAGATCACCAGCACGCACGGATACGCGAGGATGATCTCGTCCTGGCTGCGCGCGGCGGGGTCGCCGTTGTAGGCGGCCTCGACATCGGTCTGGATCAGTCGGCGCAGGGCGGGCAGTTCGCCGAGCAGGTGCAGGCTTTCCGCGGCCGCGGCCTGCTGCGGGTCGGCATGGCCGGCATAGGCCAACGCCTTGGCAATCTCGGCGCGCAGGCTGCGTTCGATCTCCGCCAGCTGGCCGCCGACGAGGCTCGCGACCTCGTCGCGGGTTGGCGCCTGCTTCTCGAAGAAGCCGGGAAAGAGCAGGTGCATGAACCCGCGGGCCAACGCGTCCACGGCCGCCTCGGACGGCAGATTGGCGCCGTCGAGATGGTTGATGCCACCGTCCTCCAGATAGGACTGGAGCAAGGCAGCTTTGATTTTTTCGAGCGACATGTGGCGTCAAGTTTCCGCCGGAGGCGGAAACCTATTTGATGATCATGTCCTTCACCGTCTTGCCGGCGGGAATCATCGGGAGGACGTGCTCCGTGTACGGCACAACGACGTCGAGCACAAAGGGGCCGTCGTGGTCGAGCATCTCCTGGATGGCGGCGCGCAGCTCGGATTTCTTCACCACGCGGCGCCCCTTCACGCCGAAGCCTTCGGCAACCTTCACGAAGTCGGGATAGAGCCCGTCGATGTTCTCGGGGCCGCCGATGTTGGCCTTGTCGCCGAGGATCGTGTTGCCGCGCACGCCGTTGTAGAAGCGGTCCTCCCACTGCACGACCATGCCGAGGTGCTGGTTGTTCAGGATCATGGCCTTCGCGCCGATCTTCTCGATCGCGGCGGTCGCCAGCTCCTGGATATTCATGGTGAACGAGCCGTCGCCGTCGATGTCGACCACCTGCTTGTCGGGCCGGGCGACCTTGGCGCCGAGCGCGGCCGGGTAGCCGAAACCCATCGCCCCGAGGCCGAGCGAGCTGATGTAGCGGCGTGGCTCGGCGAACTCATAGTACTGCGCGGCCCACATCTGGTGCTGACCCACGCCGGTGACGACGATGGCCTCGCCCTTGGTCAGTTCGTAGAGGATACGGATGGCCTCCTGCGGGAGGATGTGCGGGCTCGGCTCGAACGAGAACGGAAACTCCTTCTTCCACGCGTCGCATTGCGCGCGCCACGCGGTGGTGTCGGGCGCGGGCGATTTGCGCTCGGTCTGGAGGGCGTTGAGGCGGCCGAGGGCGTGCTTCACGTCGCCGACGATGGGCAGCAGCACCCGCTTGTTCTTGTTGTGCTCGGAGGCGTCGATGTCGAGGTGGACGATCTTGGCGTGGCGGGCGAACGCCTTGGTGTCGCCGGTCACACGGTCGTCGAAGCGCGCGCCCAGGCAGAGGAGCAGGTCGCACTCGTCGGCCGCGAGGTTGCCGGCGACCGTGCCGTGCATGCCGAACCAGCGCAGCGAGAGCGGGTGGTTCTCCGGGAAGACGCCCACGCCCATGAGCGTGGTCGTCACCGGAATCTGGTTGTGCTCGGCGAGGCGCCTCAGCTCCGCACCGGCCTCGCCGGAGATTGCGCCGCCGCCGACGTACAGGAGCGGCTTCTTCGCCTCGGCGAGCAGCGGGAGAATGGCGGCAAGCTGTTCGTCGGTGGCGTGCTTCTCGGGCTTGTAGGCCGGGAGCTGCATCTCGACCGGCCACACCGGCGCGAACTTCGCCTGCTGGATGTCCTTCGGGATGTCGATGACGACCGGGCCGGGGCGGCCGGTGGTGGCGATGTGGAACGCCTCGCGGAAAATGCGCGGCAGATCGTGCACGTTCAGCACGAGGAAGCTGTGCTTCACGATCGGCAGCGTCATGCCGTAGAAATCGGTCTCCTGAAACGCGCTCTTCCCGATGTACTTCGAGAACACCTGGCCGGTGATCGCGACCATCGGCACGCTGTCCATGTAGGCGTCGGCAATCGCGCTGACGAGGTTGGTGGCGCCGGGGCCGCTGGTGGCCATGCAGACGCCGGCCTTGCCGGTGACACGCGCGTAGGCGTTGGCCGAAAACCCGCCACCCTGCTCGTGGCGCGGGAGGATGACGCGGAATTTATCGGTCTTGGCAAACGCCTGGTGCAGCTCGAGCGAGGCGCCGCCAGGATAGGCGAAGACGACATCGACGCCCTCCCGAATGAGGCATTCGGCGACACATTCGGCGCCTTTCATCTCGCGGGCAGGGTGGGCGTGGGGGTGGGCGGAAGCGGTCTGAGCAGTCATGGTAGCGGCGTTCAGGGCGGCCACCCTTGGCGGTCGGCCCTCGCTCGGCAAGGGCGGAGTGCGGCGGCAGCGGCGAACCGGTGGATGGGGGCAGTCGACGGGCGACCGTGGATTACGGAGCTGCCTCGTACTCCCCGGCCCAACCGCGTACCGCAGCGCTTCGAGGTGGCGACGGGCGGAGCTCCGGCGCGCTCGTGCGTTACGACCCGGCCGCGCGCCGCGCAGTCTCGGGCGAGCTGTTGGCCGTGCGCGGGTGAGGCCGGCCCGCGGTCGAGAAATGCTCTGCCGTCCGTCCGCTGTTGTCCGGTCACCGGTTACCGTCCACCGTTCACCGTCCACGGTCCACCGTCCACCGTCCACCGGCCC
>JAHFTC010000173.1 GCA_023269585.1 Opitutaceae bacterium | reverse complement strand
AAGTGGCGCTGGACGATCGCCTGGAGCGCGAAGCGCTCGGTGAGCTGGGCGCGATAGGTGAGTTCAAGCGCGGTCTCGGCGGCGGCGAGGGCGGGATCGAGGCGGCGGTAGGCGTCGCCGTACTCTGTGTACGAGACGGCGAGGCCGGCGCTGTCGCCGGCGCGGCCGGGGAGGGGCGCGAACCAGTTGAGGCCGGCGTCGGCGTAGCGGCGCACGGCGCTGCGGTCGCGCTGCGGGCTGAGACCGGCTCGCCAGAAGACGGCGAGGATGGGGTGCTCGGCGTCGCGGGCGGCGAGCATGAGGTCCTGGATGAGGTAGAAGCTGTGCAGGCCGCGGACCTCGGCCGCATCGGCGTCGGTGGCGAGGGCGGCGAAGTCGTCGAAGCGCCCGGTGTGCAGGGCGCCGCCGGCGCGCAGGGTGGAGGGACGGCCGGCGACGGAGAAGCTGTAGGCTCCCTCGTAGAAGAAGACGGTGCCCTGGCCGGAGCCGTCGTCCCAGTCGAGGCCGTGGTTGGCGCGGCGATCGTGGCCGGGGCCGCCGTGGTAGGCGCCGAGTTGGAGGGCGAAGGCGTCGTTGAGCGCGGCTGCGACATGCAACCCGGGGGCGGCGACCGCAAAGATCGGGTACGCGCAACCGCCGCCGGTGTGACCGCTGTGGCCGGTGGCGACTTGCGAGGGCATGGCGCCGAGGGCGGAGAAGGCGAAGAGGCCGGCGTAGGCGGAGCCCATGAAATCGTCGTCGAGGGCGAGCTGGCCGAGCTTGAGGGCGAAGCGGTCGTCGCCCCAGGCCTGGCGGTAAAAGAGGTTGAATACGCGCCAGGCGTCGCCGGCGTTGAGGCCGGAGACGGGGTTGGCGGCGCCGGTGAGGTCGGCGAAGTCGGCAGCGGTCTTTTGATTCTCGATCCAGAACAACTGCGCGGTGAACGAGGCTCCGGCCGGGGCGTCGAGGCGCGCGAGGTCAATCTCGACGGAGAGGTCGGCGAGGGAGTTCCAGCGCGAGCCGGTGGTGAGACCGCCTGACGCGTTGTGCCAGAGCTCGCCGGTGAGGGTGAGCGACGGTTGGACGATGGGCGCGGCGGGTTCGAGTTCGGCGGCCGGTTGGGCGTGGGTGGAGCCGAGGACGAGGCCGAGGGCGAGGCAACGGGCCGAGAGGGCAGGGTGCATGAGGGAGTCGGTCGAGGGCGGCGCCGGGAGGCGCCTGCGTCGTGGCATCGGGAATCGCGGACAGTGCCGCCGTGGCGGGCGTCCTAGAAATCGAAGGTGGCGGAGAAAAGGAACGTGCGCGGGGAGCCGACGCTCAGGTACCCGGATCCGGGATACCCGCCCGCGCTGGCCCAGTAGTCCTTGCCGGCGAGGTTCTCGACGCGGGCGCGCAGGGTGAGCGAGCGGCCGGCGGCGAGCGGCTGGGTGTAGCGGGCGCCGAGGTCGAAGCGTGTCCACGACGGAACGACCTGGGTATTGGCCGTGTTCGCGTACTGCTTGCTGGTGTGGATGGCGCGGGCGTCGAACGACAGGCCCTTCACCTGCGGTACGAGCCATTCGAGGCCAAGGTTGGCCTGGGTGCGCGGCGAACCGATGGCGTCGAGCCCGCCCGCCTCCGAATCGAGCAGGCTGAGGCCGCCGAGGAGGCGGAGGTCGTCGGTGAGCTCACCGAAGGCGGACACCTCGAGCCCGTGGCGGGTCTGGTGGTCGAGCACGCGGAAGACGTGGTCGGCGCCGACGCCGCTGACCGGCTTGCGGCTCTCGAAGACGCCGACCGAGCCGCCGAGGCGGCCGAGATCGAACTTCAGGCCGAGCTCAAGCTGCTTGGTCTTGTACGGGAAGAGCACCTCGCCGGCGTTTGCGACGGCGGTGCCGCCAGAGGTGGCCGGAGCGGTGTCGCCCTTCGACAATCCCTCGATGGAGTTGGCGTAGGCGGAGATCTTCTTGCCGAACTGGTAGACGAGACCGCCGACCGGAGTCACCGCGCTCTTGGCGTAACGCGAGCCGAGCACGCCGGTGTTGTAGTTGAAGCTGGAATTCTCGATGCGCTGGTAGCGCAGGCCGAAGGTCGCGTGCAGGCGGTTGTCGAGGGCGGAGACCGTGTCGGCGAGGGCGACGCTCGAGGTGGCGACGCGTTCGGTGACGAGTGGAGCGTCCATGTCGCCGCCGGTGAAGAAGTTCGCGGCGGGAGCCGCGACCACGTACGGCGCGTAGAGCGATCCGGCGAAACCGGCGAAGCTGGAGAACGCGTAGGCGTTCTTCGAGTCGAGGCTGTAGAGCGACGCCGAAGCGGCGATCTGGTGGTTGACGGAACCGGTGGCGAAGGCGATGCGGGCGCCGATCTCCGCGGTGGAGACGTCGTCTTCGCGCACATTGTTGAAGCGGTAGGCGCTGGTGGTGCCGGCGGCGTCGATGACGGTGGGGTTGGCGAACGTGGCGCTCTCGTGGCCTTCGCGCGCACCGGCGGCGGCCCAGACGGTGATGTTCTCGGCCACGTCGACCTCGGCGCGGAAGGTGCCGAAGATGTCGCGCTCGTACGAGTACGTCCACGGCTGGGCGACGCTCACGGAGGCGTCGGGCGCCGCGGGTACGGCGAGGCCGGAACCGATCGTGATGCTCGGCTGGGAGGCGTGCTTCTCAAGGTCCTGGTAGCCGAGCTCCGCGGAGAGGCGTACGGCGCCGGCGCGGTAGTCGAGGCCGACGGCGGCGAGCCCGAGGGAGGTGTGCTCGCCGTCGACCGCGGTGTCGCCGTGGCGGCGGGCGAGATTGATGCGGACACCGGCCTTGCCGTCGGCGAAGCGGCGGGCGGAGTCGACGGCGGAGTAGAACTGGGCGCCGTTCTGGAGGCCGAGGGTGATCTGGTCGAGCGCCTCGTTGGGGGCGCGCTTCGGCATGACGTTGACGGCGCCGCCCAGGCCGCTGCCGCCCGGGGCGGCGCCGTTGAGGAAGGCGTTGGCGCCGCGGAGCACCTCGATGCGTTCGACGAACTCGACGGCGAGGTACTGGCGCGGCAGCAGGCCGTAGAGACCGTTGTACGACATGTCGTCGGAGTAGATCGGCAGGCCGCGGACCAGGTAGAGCTGCTGGAAGTTGCCGAAGCCCCGGGCGACGCGCACGGCCGGGTCGTTGAGCAGGACCTCGCCCACGCTGGCCGCCTGCTGGTTGGCGATGAGTTCGCGGGTGTAGGCGATGAAGTTGAACGGCGTGGCCATGTAGTCCTGCGAGCCCAGGAGTCCGATACGGCCGCCGGTGGCGACCTGGTCGCCGGCGTAGGCTTCGCTCAGGCCGGCGGCAGACGCGTCGGCGCTGGCCACGATCTCGTAGTCGGGCAGTTCGACGAGCGGCGTGTCGCTGGCGGCGACGGCGCCGCAAGCGGCGGCAAGGACAATGGCGGTGGTGTGGGGGAGTCGGTGGATCATGTGGGAGAAAATTTCGTGGCGGTGGGGCCGGGGCGGCGGAAGTTGCGGTTGCGGCCTCTGATCCGGTCGGAGACCGGACCTACTTGGGCAGGCATGCCGGCGAATTGGACCGGTCTGTGACCGGTTCTTTAGGGTTTGCGGCCGGGGCATCGGCCCGGCGCATCGGGTCCGATCGAAGACCGGACCTACTGCCGCGGCGGCGCAGCGCCCAGATCGCGAAACCGCTCAGGGCGAGCGCGGCGGGGGCGAGGCCGGCGAGGCACCAGAGAGTCTTGGTCGGCAGTCCGCCGAAGGCGCCGAAGTGCACGGCCTCAAAGGTGTCGACGAAGCGTTTCCAGGGGCCGGTGGCCCGGAAATCGTTGGTGCGGAGGTGTTCCCCGGTTGCCGGATCATAGGACACCGTGGAGCTGTAGGCGCGGGCGAGCAGGGGCCGGGGTTCGACGGCGCCCCAGAGGATGACTGTCGGGTGGGTCGGATCGCTTGGCAGGGAGATGAAGTTGGCGCGGAAACCCGGCAGGCGCGCGGCGGAGTCGGCAACCGCGGCGGCGAGGGAGAGGGATTCCGGGTAGAGGCGGCGGTCGATGACGGCCTGCTCGTGCTCCTCCTCGACCAGATGCACGGCGGTGTGGGAGAGGTTCCAGTACGCACCGGTGAAGCCGAGCGCCAGATTGAGCGGCATCGAGGCGATGCCGATGAACTTGTGCAGGTCGGAGCAGAGGATGCGCGCGCCGCGTGCCCACCGCAGGGTGAAGAAATGGCGCCAGAAGTCCCGGTGGAGATAGGCGCCGGAGAGGCCGAGCAGGCAGAGCCCGATGGCGAGCAGACCGGCGAAGGCCACGCCTAGATCGCCTGCGAAGAGCGCGGAGTGGAACTCGACCAGCCAGCCGTGCAGCGCCTCGTCGTAGCGATGGGGCGCGCCGAGCACGCGGCCGGTGTAGGGATCGAAGGTGGTGGTGAGCCACTCGTTGGTCCCGCGGCGGATCAGATAGAGGTGTTGCGCGCGATCCGGGTGCTCGTTCTGCAACTGCCAGCCGGTGAGCTCGTATTCGGGAAGCTGTTGTTCGATGCGGCGCAAGGCGGTGTCGAGCGCGAGCGGGGTGGTGGTGATGGCCGGATCGGCAAGGTGGTCCGGTCTCGTACCGGTCGCGGTCGACGTAGGCAGGGGCGCCGGCTGAGCCGAGAGAGTCCGGTCGGAGACCGGGCCTACGGGCGTGGTCAGGACGGCGGTGGCGGTGGGATCGACGACGTGGCGCTCGGGCGAAAAGAGCGCGGCCAACTCGACATGGAAAACAAGCAGGCTGCCTGAGAGTCCGACCAGCAACAGGCCAAGGCCGGCGGAAAGGCCGAGCCAACCGTGGAGTTGCCAGAGAAGTTTTCGCATGGAGGCGGAATTGTTAAAATGAGAATGGATCGCAAGAGGACGCCACGAGAGATGCGACCGCGTCGCAGGAAGCAATGTTTTTCTTGCGAACCGGTCGCATTATGGTGCCCACGGCGAAGCAGGGATTGACTGCTGTTGTTCTTTAGCCGTTGATGCGCGCCATGTTAACTGAACTTCGCGTTGAACTCGGCGAACGGGGCTATCCGATCCATTTCGGGAACGGCTTGGCGCCGAAAGTCGGCGAGCAGGTTGCCGCCTGGCGGGCGCAGGGCCGCAAGGTTGCGGTGATCGCCGATGAAACCGTGGCGAAGTTGCACGGCGTGTGGCTCGCGGCGGCGTTTCCGGAATGCCCGTTGATGACGGTGCCGGCCGGCGAAGGGAGCAAGACGGTCGCGGTTCTCGGGCAGGTGCTGGAGTTTCTGGCGACCCAGCGGCTCGACCGCGGCTCGGTCGTGGCGGCGGTGGGCGGCGGTGTGATCGGCGACCTGGTCGGGTACGCGGCGGCGTCGTTTCTCCGCGGCGTGGATTTCGTGCAGGTGCCGACGACGTTGCTGGCGATGGTCGACAGCTCGGTCGGCGGCAAAACGGGAATAAATCTCGCGGCGGGCAAGAATCTCGCCGGGGCGTTCCACCAGCCGCGCGCGGTGTATATCGATACTGGATTCTTGGCGACGCTCCCGCAGCGCGAGTTCGCCGCGGGCGCGGCGGAGATCGTGAAGTACGGACTGCTCGGCGATGCGGCGCTCTACGCGGAGTTGGCGGCGAAACCGCTGGTCGACGCGGCGGATTTGCGCACGGCGGCGATCGTGCGCCAGTGCTGCGCGCTGAAGGCGGCGGTGGTGCAGGACGACGAGCGCGAGACGAAGGCCTCGGGCGGTCGCGCGTTGTTGAACCTCGGGCATACCTTCGGCCACGCGGTCGAGCAGGTGACCGGCTACAAGCGCTACCTGCACGGCGAGGCGGTCGGTCTCGGGCTGGCGGCGGCGGCGCGGTTGTCGGAGCGGCTCGGGCTGCTCGCGGCCGGCGAGGGGGCGCGCATCGAGGCGGTGGTGGCGGCGCACCGGTTGCCGGTGCGGCTGGAGCCGGCGCTGGAACTGGGCGCGCTGATGACAGCGATGCAGCGCGACAAGAAGGTGCGCGCGGGCAAATTGCGTTTCGTGGTGTTGGCGGCGATCGGCGACGCGCAGACGAAGGACGATGTGGCCGTGGAAGCGGTCGAGGCGGTCTGGCGCGAGGTGGGGGCGACCTGAGCGGCTCCGGCGGACGGAATGGCGGGTCTGGAGCCCGTCCCACCGTCCGGATGCTCGCGCCTCTGTTGAACGGTTCCTTGCGGCGGCGTCACCAAACCGTCACAGTCCGCGCCACGCATGGCCGCCATCGACGAGGATATTGTCCGGGAATACTTCGAGCAGAACGGATTTTTCGTCCGTCAGGTACGGAAGTATCAGGTGACCGCGCGCAAGAAGACCGACGACGAGGAGATCGATCTGCTGGTGGTGAATCCCGGCTGGCAGAAGGGCCTCGGGAAACCGGACTTCTTCCTGTTCGGCACGGAGCTGCCGAAGGTGCACCGCGCGGTGGTCGCGATCAAGGCGTGGCACACCGACCGGTTCACGCCGAACACGCTCAAGAGCAACCCCGAGATCTTCCGCTTCGTGCAGGAGGAGGTGCTCAAGGAGGTGGAGCGCTACTTCCCCGACGAGGGCGAGCCCGGGGCGCCGAAGGACCTGCTCAAGATCCTCGTGCTGCCCTGCCTGCCGACGGCGGACCCGTTCAAGAGCGAGAGCGTGCGCATGCTCCAGGAGAAGGGGGTCGATGCGATCCTCTCCTTCCGCTCGCTGCTGGCCGACCTGATCGACAAGGTCGAGATCAACAAGAGCTACCGAAAATCCGATACACTGCAGGTCATCCGGATCCTCAAGAACTACGACCTGTTGAAGGACCCGCAGCTCGACCTGTTCAAGCGCTGAGCCGGTTCGCGCTCGCCGTGCGCCGGTCGCCTCGTCAACTCTCCGCGCCCCCATGAGCCAGATCCATCCCACCGCGATTGTCGACGACGGCGTCGAGATCGGTCGCGACTGCATCATCCAGGCCCACGCCATCCTCCGCCGCGGCACCGTGCTCGGCGAGCGCGTGAACGTGCATCCCTTCGCCGTGGTCGGCGGCGACCCGCAGGACCTGCATTTCGACCCGGCGACGCCGTCGGGCGTGCGCATCGGAAATGGCACGACGATTCGCGAGCACGTGACCGTGAACCGGTCGACGAAGGCCGGCGGCGCCACGGTGGTGGGCGAGAACTGTTTCCTGATGGCGGCCAGCCACGTGGCGCACGACGGCGTGATCGGCAACAACGTCGTGGTGGCCAACGCCGTGTTGCTGGCCGGCCACGTGCACGTGGGCGACAACTGCTTCCTCGGCGGGGCGGCGGGTTTCCACCAGTTCGTCCGCATCGGCGAAGGGTCGATCGTGAGCGGCGGGGCGCGCATCGCGCAGGACGTGCCGCCGTACGCGATGGCCGCGGAGCGCAACGAGGTGATCGGCTTCAACCTGATCGGCCTGAAGCGCCGCGGCGTGCCGCGCGAGGCGATCCGCGAGCTGAAGGCGGCGTTCCGCGAGGTCTATTTCACGCCCGG
>JAHFTC010000172.1 GCA_023269585.1 Opitutaceae bacterium | reverse complement strand
CACGGTCGACAAGGACTACATGCTCCTGGACACCGGCGGCCTCGGCCTCGATCCGAAGACGACGCCCGACAAGCTCATCCCGGCCGTCGAGGCGCAGGCGCGCTTCGCGATCGAGACCGCTTCGTTGATCCTGTTCGTCGTCGACGCCCGGGAGACGAACAACCCGCTCGACGACAAGGCAGCAAAGCTCCTCCGCAAGAGCGGCAAGCCCGTCATCGTTGTGCTCAACAAGAGCGACAACCCCGACCAGCCCGTGCCGCTCGACTTCTTCAAGCGCCTCGGCTTCGACAAGTTCGCCCACCTTTCCGCCGAGCACGGCCACGGCGAGGACAACCTGCGCGCGCTCATCGCCCAGCACCTCGGCCCGGCGACGGCCGCGCCGACCGAGGCCGGCGGCGAACGCACCACCGCCAACCCGCTCAAGATCGCCTTCGTCGGTCGCCCGAATGTGGGCAAGTCCTCCCTGGCCAACCGCCTCCTCCAGCAGCCGCGACTCATCGTGAGCGACATTGCCGGCACCACCCGCGACGCCGTGGAGCTCGATTTCACCTTCACCACCGCCGAGGGCAAGCAGTGGCCGTTCCGGCTGATGGATACCGCCGGGATCAGGACCAACACCAAGCTCGGCTCGCCGGTCGAGTATTTCTCCCGCGTGCGTTCGATCGATGCGCTGCAGAGCGCCGACATCGTCTATCTCGTGCTCGACGCCCTCGACGGCGTGACCAAGCAGGACAAGGCCATCGGCGCCGAGATCGTGAAGGCGAACAAGCCCTGCATCGTCGTCGTGAACAAGTGGGACCTCGCGCAGGACGCGTTCGCCGACAAGCCGCTGCGCGGCTTCGAGAGCGAGGCCGACTACCGCGAGAAATATTCCACGGCCGCCGCCCGCGAGCTGTTCTTCACGCCGGGTGCGCCGCTGGTCTACATCTCCGCGCTCAAGGGCTTTGCCGTCGAACGCATGCTCGCTGCCGCGCGCCGCATCGACCAGGCGCTCGACAAGAAACTGCCCACCGCGAAGCTCAACCAGCTCCTCCTGCAGCTCACCGATCGCGTGCCGCCGCCGGCCTACGCCGGGAAACGCTTCCGGGCCTACTACGCCGTGCAGACCGGCAACCGCCCGTATCGCATCAAGATCTTCTGCAACAACGCCATGGTGCTCACGGAATCGTACCGGCGTTACCTCGAGAGCGGCGTGATCGAGGAGTTTCGCCTCAACGGCTGCCCGGTCCATTTCGATCTCATCGGCAAAGAGAAGGCTCCGCGTCCCGAATACGTCCCGCGGCGCCACGAGGACTGAGGTGCTGAGGCAAACGAGTGTCGAGGAGCGAGCGCCGAACCGGCGGATGGCACAATCCAAGTCGCTCGGCCGACCCGTTTTCGCCTCGGGGTTCCGGCTCTCGCCACTCGTCCGCTCGTCGCTCGACCGACTGATCACGCTGGAGACCGGCGACGGTGGGCGACCGCGCGGGAAAGTTGATTGAAACGCGGCGGCGCGTTCCGCAGCGTTTTCGTTCATGACCCTCAACGAACTCGCCCAACGCCACGTCATGTCGCAGCCGGTCTATGAGCCCGGCAAGCCGATCGAATATGTCGCCCGCGAACTCGGGCTCGACCCAGCGACGATCGTGAAGGTCGCGTCGAACGAGAACCCGCTCGGGCCGTCGCCGCTGGCGCTCAAGGCGGTGCGCGCGACGCTGAAGGACTCGCAGCTGTATCCCGACGGCGGTTGCGTGCGCCTGCGCGACAAGCTCGCGGCGAAGTTGGCGTTGAAGCCGGAGCAGATTGCCGTGGGCAACGGCTCCAACGAGCTGCTCGAGCTGCTTGGCCACGCGTTTCTCGGCGCCGGCGACGAGGTCCTCATGGGCAAGCCCGCTTTCATCGTCTACAAGCTCGTCACGCTGCTCTTCGGGGCGAAGCCCGTGGAGGTGCCGCTGGTGAACCATGCGCACGATCTGAAGGCGATGGCCGCCGCGATCACACCGCGCACCAAGCTCGTGTTCGTCGCCTGCCCGAACAACCCGACCGGCGCCGCCAACACCGAGGCTGAGCTGCTGGAGTTCGTCCGCGGGCTGCCCGACCATGTGGTCTTCGTCTACGACGAGGCCTACGCCGAGTACGTCACGAATCCGCCGGACCTGCGCCCGCTCATCGCCGAGGGGCGCAAGGTGATCTGCCTGCGGACGTTCTCGAAGATCTACGGTCTCGCCGGTTTCCGCGTGGGCTACGGCTACGCGGCGGCGGAGCTGATCGGACTGCTCAACCGCGTGCGCCAGCCGTTCAATGTGAACTCGGTGGCGCAGGAGGCCGCGATCGCGGCGCTCGACGACGAGGCGTTCGTGCAACGTTCCCGCCGCGTCAACAACGCCGGCCTCAAGCAGCTCACGAAGGCCTTCAAGAAGCTCGGGCTGGAGTGTGCGCCGAGCGCCGCGAATTTCCTGCTCGTGAAGGTGGGCGACGGCAACGCCGTCTTCCAGAAGCTGCAGAAGGGCGGCGTGATCGTGCGTCCGGTCGGTGGTTACGGACTGCCCGAGTGGGTGCGCGTGACCGTGGGCACGAAGGCGCAGAACGAGCGTTTGCTCGCGCTGATGGCCGCCAGTTGAGGCGGCGTTGTAGCCGTCCGCGGTAAGGATAGTGCCCGTGGCCGGGGGTACCGCCCCGGCTACAGCAGAAGGCAAACCAGGCTGCTTCGTTCTGGGCCGGAGACTTCGCTGCGCTCGTCGAGCTACCTCGCCGCGGTGGCCTACTGCGAAACGCCCTGCGGCTTCTGGCTGCAGGAGCGACGGAGCCGGCCTCGGCGCGGCCGGCTACAGGTGCGCGCGGCTGTGGATCACTCGACGTTGGCGATCTGCTCGCGGATGCGCTCGAGCTCGTTCTTGCACTCGATCACGAGCTTCGCGATGGCGAGATCGTTGGCCTTGCTGCCGGTGGTGTTCACCTCGCGGCCGAGCTCCTGGAGGAGGAACTCGGTCTTGCGGCCGATCTCGCCGTCGGCCCGCAGGAGGGCGTCGAGTTGGTCGAGGTGGCTGCGGGCGCGGGTGATCTCCTCGGCGATGTCGCACCGGTCGGCGAAGAGCGCGATCTCCTTGAGCACGCGTTCGTCGCTGAGGTCGATGGCGAGACCGGCGTCGCGCAGGCGGCGCAGGAGGTTCTCGCGGTAGCCGGCGGCGATCAACGGGGCGCGGGCGGCTATGGTTTCGAAGTGCCCGCGGATGAGGGCGACGCGGGCGAGCATGTCGGCCTGGAGCGTGGCGCCTTCCTTGGCGCGCATGGCGGCGAAGCCGGCGAGGGCCTGGTCGACCAGCGCGAGCAGGGCGGGCTGCGCGGTCTCGGCCGAGGGCAGGTCGTGGTTGTTGCGCAGGCTGGCGGCGACCTGCCAGAGCAGGGCGGCATCGGGGGCGAACGGGATGCCGCGGGCGGCGGCGAGCGCGGCGAGGTGGTCGAGCACGCGGTTGACGGCGGCCTCGTCGGGCAGGCCCTCGGCGCGGCCCTCGGGCGCGCGCACGGAGACGGAGAGCGAGATGCGCCCGCGTGTCGCCACGGTCCGGATGCGATCGGAGACGGCGGTCTCGAGTTCGCGCCATTCGTCGGGCAGGTTCACGGCGAGCTCGATCCCCCGGCGGTTGACGGAGGCTACCTGGACGGAGAGTTCGTGGCCGGCGAACGGGGTGGCGGCCCGGCCGAAGCCGGTCATGCTTTTCATGGGAGAAATTCCAAAGGTCCAAAGCGCCAAACGCCAAGGAAATCGGAGGGAACGAAGACTATTCGAGCTTCTTGATGATGGCGGTGAGGATGAGTTTCAGCTCGAGGGCTTCCTGCCGGAGTCGGTGACGTTCTTGATCGGTCTCGGGGAGTGCGCCGGTGTTGAGCAGGCGCAACCAGAGCTGACATTCCTTCGCCTCCTTGCGTGCGATCCGGAAACGCAGCACCCGGTCTTTGTCGCCCAGCGCTTCGTTTGCCTCGATGCAATTCGCGGCGACTGAGCCGGACGCGCGGACGAGTTGCTTCACGTCCTCGATGTTGCCGATGGTGCGTGGTAGTTGTCCCACGAATCGGCGCACCTCCTCCGCAAAGACCGCTGACCGCTCCTCGAGGTCTCTGGGATGGTCGGACATCGTCGCTATTTGGCGTTTGGCGTTTTGGCGTTTGAGGTTTTCCCGCCGAGCATCTCCGCCACCTGCTGCACGTCCTTGTCGCCGCGGCCGCTGAGGTTGACGATCATGACCTTGTCCTTGGGGAGCGCGGCGGCGCGCTTGAGGCCGAAGGCGAGGGCGTGGGTCGACTCGAGGGCGGGAATGATGCCCTCCAGGCGCGAGCAGAGCTGGAAGGCGGCGAGCACTTCGGCGTCGGTCGCGTAGGAGAACTCGATGCGGCCGCGCTCCTGGTAGAACGCGTGCTCGGGGCCGACCGCCGCGTAGTCGAGGCCTGCGGACACGGAGTGGGTGGGCTCGATCTGGCCGTCGGCGTCCTGGAGGAGGAAGGTCTTGCAGCCCTGGAGCACGCCGAGGCGTCCGCCGGCGAAGCGCGCGGCGTGTTCGCCGCGGGTGATGCCGTGGCCGCCGGCCTCGACGCCGGTCATGCGGATGCCGGGCTCCTCGAGGAACTCGAAGAAGAGGCCGATGGCGTTGCTGCCGCCGCCGACGCAGGCGATGAGCTCGTCGGGGAGGCGGCCTTCGCGCTCCAGAATCTGGGCACGCGCCTCCTGGCCGATCACGCGGTGGAAATCGCGGACCATCTTCGGGTAGGGGTGCGGACCGTAGGCGGTGCCGAGCACGTAGTGGGTATTTCGGACGTTGGTGACCCAGTCGCGCAGGGCCTCGTTGACAGCCTCCTTGAGCGTCTTCTGGCCGGCTTCGACGCCGACGACGGTCGCGCCCATCAGGCGCATGCGGAAGACGTTCAGGGCCTGGCGCTCCATGTCGACGGAGCCCATGTAGACGACGCACTCGAGGCCGAACTTCGCGCAGGCCGCCGCGGTGGCGACGCCGTGCTGGCCGGCGCCGGTCTCGGCGATGATGCGCTTCTTGCCCATGCGGCGGGCGAGGAGGACTTGGGCGAGGGCGTTGTTGATCTTGTGCGCGCCGGTGTGGAGGAGGTCCTCGCGTTTGAGGTAGATCTTGGCGCCGCCGCAGTGGGCGGTCAGGCGTTCGGCGAAATAGAGCTGGGTGGGGCGACCGGCGAATTCCTTGAGGTGGTGGCGCAGCTCGTTCTGGAAAACGGGGTCGACGCGAGCTTCGTCGTAGGCGCGCTCAAGCTCCTGCAGGGCGGTCATGAGCGTCTCGGGCACATAGACGCCGCCGTACGGGCCGAAATGGCCGGCGGCATCGGGGAGGGTGTTGCGGTCGAGCGGAGCGGGCGCGGAGGACATGGCGCGAGGAGGGAAGGGCAGCGCGTGGCGCTTGGCAACTCCGCGGGCGCGCGTGGGCCAGAGGATTTCCCGCGCCGCCAAATAAGTTCACGACCGTGAACTTATTTGGCGGACGGTGGCTGTGAATGGGGCACGTGGGTGGGGGCGCGAGGGGTGTCGCGCCGTGCTTTCAGGCTGGTGCGGGGGCGTGGGCACTCACCGGGCTGGCTTCCGGATGCGCCACTTTCGCCTTGGGAATTCGCCGGCGCGGCCGAAAGGGGGAAGGGGGCCGCGAACCGCGGACCTAAAGCGACGGCAACGAATGCCTTTCGGCGTTGCGGCAGGTTCTGCCGAGCGTGGGAGGAAGATCTCAGAAGCCGTTGTTTACGAGCATATAAAGCCAGTGGCACTGGGCTTGCATCAGGAAGCCACAATGCAAGCCCAGGGTCGTAGAACGCCACCCGAGGCCAAAGCCTCAACTCCAACCGCCGCAGCCGGTTCTTCGTACCGCTTTCTCGTCCGCTCAGCGGAGGAAGCGGTCGGGGCGATCCGTCAGCAGTTGGGCGATGAAGCACGGGTGGTCTCGGTCCGGGCGGTGAAGGCGGCGGGAATTGCCGGACTTCTGGGCAGCACGCGGTTGGAGGTGATCGCGCAGACTCCGCCGGCCCGGGTGGGCGGTGCGGTTGAGACCGACGCCGCGCCCGATTTGGAGGCCGTGAGCCAGGTGTCTCAGCCTGCCCCTGCTCGCCGCGTCGCTACCCCCTCCCTAGTTTACGCGGCTGCGGCGGCGGCCCCGGCAGAGGTGGCGCGTCCGTCGACCGAAGAAAGCGCCCCGACGCTCTCGCGCGAATTCGACTCCAGGCGGACGCCCCCCCCGCAGCGTCTCGACGCCCTGCTGCGGCGCTCGGGCCTGTCTGAACCGTTGATCGCGCGGCTGCAATCCAGCCCGAATTGGCCCGGCGCGGCGGACCGGCCGCTGCACCAAGGGCTCACCGCGGTGGCCGGGCAGATTCGGGAATTGGCGGCGAGTGTCCCGACCCGACCGTTGCCGGCGCGGGCGGCCTTCGTGGGTTTGCCGGGGGTGGGGTGCACCACGGCGCTGTGCAAATGGATGGCCGCGGAAGTGTTTGGCCGTGGCCGCCGCGGGGCGGTGGCGACCATCGAGTTCGATCGGCCGAAGGGCGCGGAGGACCTCGCGGTGTTTGCCGAATTGCTCGGCGTCGATTTCGGGCGGGAGCTGCCGGCAACCACGACCGCGACGGCCGACCGTTTCTGCTACGCCGACATGCCGGCGCTCTCCCTCACGCGACCGGACGAGAATCGCCGCCTGCGGGCCTTTCTCGATGAGCAACGGGTGCCGGGGCGGGTTCTGGTTTTGTCGGGGTTGACCGATCTGGCCGTGCTGCGGCAGGCGTCGGTGGCAGGGGTGGACCTCGGGTGCACGCATCTGGTCTTCACCCAGCTCGACGAACTGCCGCACTGGGGTAAACTTTGGGACTTTCTGATCGAGGCACCGCTGGCGCCGCTGATGGCGACTTGCGGGCCGAGCCTCACGGGCGAATGCGAAACCGATGTGATCGGGGCGGTGCTACGCCGCACGTTTCCGTGGAACTGACGACCATGCGTTACGCTTTCTTCATCGGCGGATTCGTCGGATTCACCCTGGTGGCGCTGGCCGGCTTCCTTGCCGGGCGCTCGGGCGAAAACGTCTTCCGCGATGCGGCGCTGAGCTGCGTGGTCGCGGCCTTTCTTTTCCGGTGGTTCTGGTCGGTGGTGATCAAGGCCTTCATCGAGGCCGCGCACCAACGTCGCCAGCAGGCCACCCCATCCGCCAAAGCCGGTTCTGAAGAACATCCGCCGGCCACTCGTTCCCCTGCCGTCCAACCCTGAACAGCGCCTGATCCATGAAAGCCGCCCAAGGACCCGCGAAGAAATCGCCCCCCGCCACCCCGGCCGCCCCAGCGACGCCCCCCCTGGCCAAATCCGTCGCCGCCAACGTCTGGCGCACCTATCAGGGCGTCGAGAGCAACCCGCTCGACGAAAAGGCGCTCACGGAGCGCTACCTGCCGC
>JAHFTC010000171.1 GCA_023269585.1 Opitutaceae bacterium | reverse complement strand
TTCGTCGCCTACACCTTCTGACGACCGCTCCGCCGTGCCGAACCCGCTGCCCGCCTCCGGCCGCCTCGCCCTCGCCGCCCTCGTGGCGGCGTGGGTCGTCCCGGCGTGGTGGCTCGGCGCGTTCACCGTGGGCGGCCAGTGCTTCGCCGCGGGCGCCGGCGCCGTGGCGACCGCGGCCGCCCTCGCCGCCCGCCGTACGATCCCCGCGCCGGCGTCCGATCCCGCCGCCCGCCGCGGCGGGCGCATCGCCCTCGCCGCCCTCGGGCTGTTTGTCGCGCTGCTCGTCTGCCAGGCGCTCAATCCCGACCGCCTCTTTGTGCCCGATATCCGTTTCATCGGCACCCTCCGGCCGCTCGACCACCTCGCCTGGCTGCCCACCGGCATCGCCAGCCCCTTCGACCGCCCCGCCCGCGGCCTGCTGCTCTTCGGCGACGCCCGCCGGCACCTGCTCATCGCCGCGGCCACCCTGCTGCCGCTCGCCGCGCTCGCACTGCTGCCGCGCCGCTCCGCGATCCTGCGCACGCTGCTCGCCGCCCTCTTTCTTCACGGGGTGCTGTTCTCCGCCTTCGCCTTCGCGCACAACCTCTCCGGCTCCAAAGCGGTGCTCTGGCTCGTCACCGACGCCAACTTCCATCTCGGCGCCCCGCAGTTCCCCTTCAAGAACCAGCAGGCGGCCTACCAGATTCTGCTGCTCGCCGCGGCGCTCGCGGCCTGGTGGGCGCCGGCGCCCGTCCGCCCTTGGGCGACGCTCGCCCGCCGCGACCTCTGGCTCGGGCTCGGCACCGGGCTCGTGTTCCTCGGCTCCGTCACAACCCGTTCTCGTGCCGGCCTGCTCGGCACCGTGCTGCTGGCCGCCGGTGCGGGCCTGCTCCTGCTGCGCTCGCGGCCGCGCCGCCATCCCGGACAGCGGCACCTGTGGCGCGGTCTCGGGCTCGGCGCCGCCCTGGCGCTCGCCGCCCTCGTGTTGCTCCCCCCGGTCCGCGCCACCTTCGCCCGCCTCGGCGAGCTTGCCCACGACCCGGCCAGCCTGATCTCTGGCGGCTCCTTCCGCCGGATCCTCCACAATGTCGCCTGGGAAATGACCCTCGATCGCCCGTGGTTTGGGCACGGCGCCGGCTGCTACCTCCTGTTGTTCTACACCTACCAGGCCCGCGTGCCCGCTTACATGGAAGCCATCCGGCGCGACCACCCCGACACCAACCGCCCCCTCCACACCCATGCCGACGGCGACTGGCTCGAGTTCACCGCCGAATACGGGCTGGTGGGCACCGCGCTGTTCGCCACGCCTTGGCTCGTGTGGCTCGCTGCCCTGCGGCGCGCCCGGCCGCTCGCCCCGGCGGTTCTGCTGCTCGCCGGCGGCGTCGGGTTCGTGCTCGCCCACGGCTGGATCGATTTCGTCCTCCGCAATCCCGCCATCCTCGGCCTCGCCGGAACCCTGGCCCTGCTCGCCCTCGCCATCGCCCGCCGCGCCCCCGCCACAACCTCTCCCGCATGAGCGACCCCGCCTCCCCGTCGACCCCTGTGGTCGAAACCATCATCCGCCCCAACACCGCCTGGTTCACCATCGACTGGCGCGGCCTCTACGCCTACCGCGACTTGCTTCGCCAACTGGTGCTCCGCGACTTCACCGCCAAGTATAAGCAGACGATTCTCGGGCCCACCTGGTTCTTCGTAAACCCGCTCATCACCACCCTCACCTTCACGCTCGTCTTCAACAAGGTGATCGGCGTCCCCACGGAGGGCGTGCCCCCGATGCTCTTCTACCTCGGCGGCCTGCTCGGCTGGTCCTATTTCGCCTCCGTGCTCGGCGCGACCAGCAACTCCCTCGCGGGCTCCGCCGGCCTCTTCTCCAAGGTCTATTTCCCCCGGCTCATCCCGCCGCTCGCGCTCACGCTCTCCAACCTCATCGCCCTCACGATCCAGCTGACCACCTTTCTCGCCTTCTACGCCCAGGCCCGGTGGGGCACCGCGGTGCCCACGGTCGCCGCCCCCGGTCTGCGCTGGCTCGCCTTCCCCGGCCTGATCGTGCACATGGCGCTGCTCGCCCTCGGCACCGGCCTCCTGCTCTCCTCCTTCACCGCCAAGTATCGCGACCTTCATCACATCCAGGGCTTCATCGTCCAGCTCTGGATGTACGCCTCCCCGGTCATCTACCCGCTCTCCCGCGTGCCCGAGAAATGGCAGTGGGTCGCCCACCTCAACCCGATGACCGCCATCGTCGAGGCTTCCCGCCGCATCCTCCTCGGGGTCGGCACGATCGACCCGGCCCAATACCTGCAGTCCCTCGCCATCTCCCTTCTCATCTTCTTCGTCGGCCTCTTCGCCTACCAGCGCGCCGCCCGCACCTTCGTCGACACCGTCTGACCGCCCACCATCCCAGCCGCGTACCGCAGCGCACAGCGCGAGGAACGCAGCGAGGGAGGCCAAAGACCGACCCCACCGCCCACCGTCCACTGTCCACTGCTCACCGGCATGTCCCGTCCCATCATCGAAGTCCGCGGCGTCTCCAAACGGTACCGACTCGGCCAAATCGGCATGACATCGCTGCGCGACGACCTCCAGCGCCTCGGCCGCTGGTTCCACTCGCGTCTGCGCGCCGGCGCCCTCGCCCCGGCCGCCCCCGTCGCTGCCCGCGAATTCTGGGCGCTGCGCGATGTCGCCTTCGACGTCCGCCCCGGGGAGGTCCTCGGCATCATCGGCCGCAACGGCGCCGGCAAGAGCACCCTGCTCAAGATCCTCTCCCGCATCACCGAGCCCACCACCGGCGAGATCCGCCTGCGCGGCCGCGTCGCCAGCCTGCTCGAGGTCGGCACCGGCTTCCACCCCGAGCTCTCCGGCCGCGACAACATCTTCCTCAACGGCGCCATCCTCGGCATGACCCGCGCCGAGATCGCCCGCAAATTCGACGAGATCGTCGAGTTCTCCGAGGTCGGCAAATTCATCGACACCCCCGTCAAGCGCTACTCCAGCGGCATGTACGTGCGCCTCGCCTTCGCCGTCGCCGCCCACCTCGAACCCGAGATCCTCATCGTCGACGAGGTCCTCGCCGTCGGCGACGCCCAGTTCCAGCGCAAGTGCATCGGCAAGATGAGCGATGTCTCCCGCCAGGAGGGCCGCACCATCCTCTTCGTCAGCCACAACATGAACGCCGTCGAGACACTCTGCGACCGCTGCATCTGCCTGCGCTCCGGCCAGGTCGTCGCCGACAGCACCAACGTCCACGACACCGTCCGCACCTACTTCGCCGATACCGTCGCGAACCAGTCCGCCGTCTGGACCAACGCCGGCACCGAGTACGTCAACGAATGGTTCCGCGCCGACCGCCTCGCCGTCGTCGATGCCGCCGGCGCCCCGCTCGACCGCCCCGTCGCCAACACCGCGCCGGTCCGCGTCGTCATCGAGGGCGAGGTCCTCCGCGAGAACCCGGGCCTCCAAGTCGGGGTGGGCGTGCACACCGCCGACGGCGATCTGCTCTTCTGGAGCACCGCGCAGGACACCGCCGAGGCCCGCTGGCCCGCGCTCCCCCGTGGCCGTGTCCGCGTCTCCACCACAATTCCCGCCCGCTTCCTCAACGAGGGTGCCTACCGCCTCGACCTCTTCCTCGGGCTCTACCACCGCCTCTGGATCGCCGAGCCCGGCGCCCGGGCGCCCTCCGTCCGCTTCGAGATCCAGGGCGGCCTCAGCGATTCGCCCTTCTGGGTCGAACGCCGCCCGGGCCCGCTCGGTCCCGTCCTCCCTTGGTCCGCCGAACCTCTCGCCTGATCCTCCCATGCTCGCTCCTGTCCTGCTCCCGGAGAACTTCGCCGCCTGGAACCGCGCCCACGGCGCCCCCCGCGGCTTCGACCGCCCCCGCCGGGCGCTCTTGCGCCGCTTCTATTCCGACGAGGCCTGGCTGCGCCTCGCCGGCCCCTTCGCCGTCCAGCCCGGCAACAACTCGACCCGGCGCTTCGAATACCCGTGGGCCGTCCACGCCGCCGCCCTCGACCGCCCGTCCGACATTGTCGAACTCGGCGGCAGCCTCGCCGGCCTCCAGTTCGTCCTCGCCCGCCTCGGCCACCGCGTGACCAACGTCGACCCCGGCCTCGAGGCCGGCGGCCTCGGCTGGCCCGTCGACCAGGCCAGCCTCGCCAAACTCAACTCCTGGTTCGGCACCGCCGTCCGCCTCGCCAACACCACCCTCGACCGCGCCGCCCTGCCCGACGAATCCGCCGACGTCATCTTCTCGATCAGCGTGCTCGAGCACCTCACCGAGGACGAGCTCGCCTCCGTCATGGACCACGCCCGTCGCATCCTCCGGCCCGGCGGCCGCTTCGTCTTCACCCTCGACCTCTTCCTCAACCTCGCCCCGTTCACCCGACGCCAGAAGAACGAATACGGCACGAACAAGGACGTCCGCCGCATGCTCGAATCCTCCGGCCTCGAGCTCGCCGCCGGCGACCGCGCCGAGCTCAACGGTTTTCCCGAGTTTGATGCCGCCCGCGTCCAAGAAAACCTTGAGAAGTATCTGATCGGCTCCTACCCCGTCCTCACCCAATGCGTCGTGCTCCGCAAGCCGGCGCGTGCCTGACCGCCCCCCGCGGCCGATGCCCCGTCTCCTCGTCCTCACCCGCCACGCCCCCCTTCCCTGGGAGGACGGCTCCGGCGCGTACCTGTTCGATATCCTCGCCTACCTCCACCACCGCGGTTTCGAGGTCCATGTCGGCTGGCTCGCCCCGCACGACCACCTGCGCTGGCGCGGCATCTGGACGTTGCCCCCCGACTACGCCTCCATCATACGCCTCCACACGCCGGACGGCTGGCGGTGCGGCCGCCGGATCGTCTTCCCCGCGGTCTACTGGCTGCCGCGCAAGGCGCGCATGCTCGACCGCACGAAGCGTGTCCTGGCCCGCCTCGGACTCCGCGTCGGCCGCCGCCCGTCCGCCGACCCCACCCACCGCCCACCGGCCACCGGCCACAGTCAACCGGCCACCAGCTGGATGTCGCCGCCGTCCCCCGCCGAGCACGCCTTCGCCACCCGCCTGCTCGCCGAGATCCGCCCCACCGCCGTCCTTGCCAACTACGCCTGGATGACACCGCTTTTCGACGACACACCCGCCGATCTGTCGCTGCGCCGCGTCTGCCTCCACCACGATGTCGCCTGGCGCCGCGCCGCGCACCAGTCCGCCCTCACCGGCCGCCCGCCCGAGATCACCGCCGCCGCCGAGGCCGACTTCCTCCGCAAAGCCGATACGATCGCGTGCATCGCGGAGGCCGATATCGCCGACCACCGCGCCCTCCTCCCCGATTCCGACTTCGTGCTCGCACCCAAGTCCGTGCGGCCCGCCCCGGTCCCGCCCGCCACCGGCTCCCGCCTGCTCTTCGTCGGCAGCGACAACCGCTTCAATTCCTCCGGCCTCGCCTGGTTCCTCTCCGCGGTGTGGCCGGCGATCCGGGCCGGCTGTCCCGGGGCCGAGCTCGATGTGTGCGGCACCGTCGCCCGCTCGTTCACCGAGCGGCCGCCCGGCGTCCGTTTCCACGGTTCCGTGCCCGACCTCGAGGCGTTCTATCGCGAAGCCGCCCTCGTCATCGTCCCGCTCCTTCACGCCACCGGGCTCAACATCAAGCTCGTCGACGCCGCCGCCCGCGGCCGCGCCATCGTCACCACCCCCGCCGCGCTCGCCGGCGCGCCTTTCCTTGCCGGCATGGTCGCTGCCGCCGCGCCGGAGGATTTCGGCCGTACCGTCCTGGAACTGCTCGCCACCCCCGCCGCCCGCCTCGAACTCGCCGAGCGTTGTCTCGCCACCGTCCGCGTCCACCTCACCCCCGACGCCTGCTACGGCACCCTCGCCGCGGCCCTGTCGTGACCCCCATGGACACCCCCGTCGTCTTTTTCGTCTTCAACCGGCCCGAGGTCACCCGACAGGTCTTCGCCCGTATCCGCGATGCTCGGCCAGCGCGCCTTCACGTTGTCTGCGACGGCCCGCGCCCGACCCGCCCGGCCGACGCCGAGAAGGTCGCCGCCGTGCGCGCCATCGTCGACCAGGGCGTCGACTGGCCGTGCCAGCTCGTTCGCGACTATGCCGCCGAGAACCTCGGGTGCCGCGACCGCGTCGCCTCCGGCCTCGACCGCGTGTTCGCGGAGGTCGAGGAGGCGATCATCCTCGAGGACGACTGCCTCCCCGACCCGAGCTTCTTCGGCTTCTGCTCGGAACTTCTCGCCCGCTACCGCCACGACGAGCGCATCATGCACATCGGTGGCACCAACCTCGCCGCCGGCCGAATCCGCACCGCGGACAGCTACTGGTTCACGCACCACGCCTGGATCTGGGGCTGGGCCACTTGGCGGCGCGCGTGGCAGCGCTACGACTTCACCATGCGCACCTGGGACGAGCGCCGCGCCGCCCTCGCCGCCACCTTCGCCTCGGCCTGGGAACGCCAATACTGGCTCTCCACTTGGGAACCCGTCCAGCGCGACCTCGCCGCCGCCAACACCTGGGGCTTTCCCTGGATGTACTCCGTGCGCTCCGCCGGCGCCCTCGCCATCCTCCCGACCGCCAACCTCGTCGAGAACATCGGCATCGGCGTCGACTCCACCCACATGCGCGAGGACGCCGCCCGCCTGCGCACGCCGACCGCCGCCGCCGGCGCCCTGCGCCACCCCACCCGGGTCTCCGCCCACCCCGGCCGCGACGAACTCTTCACCCGCGTCTACGCCGGCGACCGCTTCGATCTGCGCGCCAACCTCCGTTCCCGCCTGCGCCTCGCCCGTGAGGCGCTCCGCGTCCGCCTCGCCGGCCCCCGCTCCCCGTGACCGCCCCCGCCGTCAGCGTCGCCCTCCCCGTCTACAACGCCGGCCGCTACCTCACCGCCGCCGTCTCCAGTATTCTGGGGCAAACCTTCCGCGACTTCGAGCTCGTCGCCGTCGACGACGGCTCCACCGACGGCTCGCGCGCCCTCCTCGAAGGCTTCGCCGCCCGCGACCCGCGCGTCCGTGTCCTCTCCCGCCCCAACACCGGCATCGTCGGCGCGCTCAATGATGCCTGGCAGGCCGCGCGCGCCCCCCTCGTCGCCCGCATGGACGCCGACGACATCGCCTTCCCGGAACGCTTCGCCCGCCAGGTGGCGTTCCTCGCCGCGCACCCTGAGGTCGTCGCGCTCGGCGCGGGGGTGATCTACCTCGATTCCGCCGGCCAGCCCGTGAAACCGTGCCCGCGCGCGCTCGACCACGCCGCGCTCGAGCCCGCGTTGCTCCGCGGCGACGGCGGCTCCCTCATCCATCCCGTGGTCATGCTGCGGCGCGAGGCGCTCGTCGCCGTCGGCGGCTACCGGCGCGAGGCGCAATACGTGGAGGATCTCGATCTCTACCTCCGCCTCGCCCGGGTCGGCCGACTCGCCAACCTTCCGTCACCGCTTCTTTACTACCGCGTCCATCCGGCGAGCATC
>JAHFTC010000170.1 GCA_023269585.1 Opitutaceae bacterium | reverse complement strand
GACTGCGCCGCGATCTCGTCGCGGGCCGTGGCATAGAGCCGATGGAAGACGACGCTCGCGGCACACGCGCCGAGCGCGAACAGCACCCAGAAGAGCGGCAGACGGCGGAAGGAGAAACGAGTCATGGCCGGGCGCTACTTCGCGTTCTCCTCCTCGGTGGGCGTCGCAAACTGGTTGAAGAGTCCGGAGCGGAGAATCTTGCGGTCGAGCTGGTTGAGGCCGCGCGTCTGCACCTCGGCGAGGTACGACTCCAGAACCTGGATCCGAGCGGCGATCACTTCGTCCTCGAGGTCGTCGTTCAACGTGCGGGCCTCGTCGCGCGCGGTGCGCAGCGCTCGTAGCGCGCGCCGGAAGTCGCCCTTGTCGAGCTGCTCGATCGCGCGCTGCATGCCCTCGCTGATCACCGCGCCCACAGCGGCCTGCATGACGCCCCGGTTCACGGATTTGCGCACGACCCAGCTGTTGCTTTCGAAATAGACGGAGAGCTGGCGCGTCGCCTCGCGCAGTTCGCCGGTCGCGACCTCCTTCCACCGGAGCCGCACCGTGGCGACCGTGGCGTGGCTGCGCTGCGGTCCGTAGCTCGCGCCCGCGAGCACGCCCAGATCCTGGCCCGCGAACACCTGCGGGAAACGGTAGGTCGCGGTCTTCCCGTCGACCACCGCCGGTTGCCAACCGGTCGGCTTCACCTCGCTCGCGTCCGAGCCGAACTCGATGCTGAGCACCACCTCCTGCGCCACCGGTTTGCGCAACGGCGCGAGCTCGGCCTGCAGCGCCTCGGCCAGGCGCGCCGGTTGGGCGGCGTAGCGGAAACGACCGTTGCCCGCCCGCGCCACCGTCGCGAGCAGGTCCTCCTCGAACGCCTCGCCGAGGCCGATCGTCGAGAGCGTGATGTTCTCGCGGGCGAACAGCTCGGCCAGCCGCGTGAAGTCGTCGCGTTCGCGCGGCCCCTTCGTCGCCGGCCCGTCCGTGACGAGCACGAGATGGTTCAAGGCCGAGCCGGCGGCGTAACGGCGCAACTGCGCCGCGCCCTGGTTGAGCGCATCGTAGAGCGCGGAGCCGCCGGACGGCTCGATCCGCGCCAACGCCGCTTCGAGCGCGGCGATCTGGTCGCGCCGCTGGGCCGGAACAATCGTTTCGACCTCCGAGCCGAAGGCGACGACCGAGACGACATCCCGATCATCCAACGAGGCGCAGGCCGCGGCGACCGCCTGCCGCAGTCCCTGGATCGGCTCGCCCGCCATGGAGCCGGAACGATCGAGCACGAAAGCGATGTTGCGCCCGGCCGTCGTCGCCTCGCCGGCTGCAGCTGGCGCGAGAATCCTTGCCTCGACGTAGACGGCGTTGGCCACATCGGCCCGATAGATGGCGCGGTCGCACGCCGCTTCCAGCGACAAGGCCCCGGACTGCGCCTGCAGAGGCGCCGCCCACAGAAACGAGGCAAGCAGGGGAAGAAAGGCGATACGCATGGGGCCAGTGTACACGAACGGCGGACGCAATGCGTCATGGCTGCGTAAAACATTGTCAACCGGATGTCATGCGCGCGCATTGCTGCGGCGCGTCACCCGTCGGTCAAAGGATGAGCGCGCGGACGACGAGCACCGGCGCCCACGGCGGCGGCGACCAGTGACCACCCCTGCGCCCGTGAAGCGTCCTCCGCCGGTTGGGCGCTCGTCACTCGACGCTCGCCTCCCTATCCCGACTCAGTCCCGGCCACTCGTCCCGTTTCCGGGAAAACCCTTTCCCACCGCTGCCGCGCATCGACCTCCGCCCGCGGAGACCGAGAAACCTAAACCTCTGTCAACCATCGCCTAATGTGCGCCTGCTCCCGCTGGCATGCCCCTTGCGTTCTCCGCCGTGCGCCCACCGCACTTTCCCCATGCTCAACGATCTTCGCACCGCCTTTCGCCAGCTCGTGAAGTCGCCCGGCTACACCGCTGTCGTCGTGTTCACCCTGGCCTTCGGCATCGCCGTCAACACGAACATCTTCGGCATGGTGAGCGTGTTCTTCCTCCAGCGCATGCCCGTGCCGGAGGCCGAGCGCCTCGTCCTCGTGCTGCAGCGCAGCGAAAGCTGGCCGACGCCGCACGCCATCTCGTTCCCCGACTTCAAGGACTACCGCGAGCGTCTCAAGGGCGTGGAGTCACTGATCGCCTACCAGCCGATGCCCGCCCATCTCGGCGTCGCCAGCGATCGCCCGGCCCAGCGCGCCTGGGTCGAGGTCGTCACCCCCAACGCCTTCTCCGCCCTCGCGGTCACCGCCCAGCACGGCCGCATGCTCGTGCCGAGCGACGGCGAGGCCGCCGGCGCGGCGCCCGTGGTCGTGCTGTCCGCCCGGTGTTGGAAGGAGCGCTTCGGGGCCGACCCCACCGTCGTCGGCCGCACGATACGCCTCAACAACCGGCCGTTCACGGTCGTCGGCGTCGCGCCCGACCGCTTCACCGGCCTCTCGCCCTTCATGGCCGTCCACGGCTTCGTGCCGACCGGCGCCCTCGATTCCCTCCGGGCCAACGGCGCAGGCATGATGGAATGGCGCAACGCCCCGATGTGGCGCGTGCTCGGCAAGCTGCGCGCCGATGTCACTCTCGACGCCCTCCGCGCCGAAGCCGCCGTGGTCACCCAGCAACTCGTCCGCGACCACGCCAACACGCACCAAGGGGTCTCGTCGGTCGTATTGCCTGAACACCGCGCCCGCCCCGACCCGATGGTGGCCGACTACCTGCCGTTGCTGGCGCTGTTCTTCCTCGGGCAGGTCGGTCTGGTGCTGTGCATCGCGTGCGCGAATGTCGCCAACCTCATGCTCGCCCGCGCCGCCGCGCGCCAGAAGGAGTTCACTGTCCGCTCCGCCCTCGGCGCCAGCCGGACGCACCTGATCCGGCAACTCCTGGCCGAGAGCCTGTTGCTCGCCGCTCTCGCCGGTGTCGCCGGCTGGCTGCTCGCCTCGTGGGCCGGCCCGCTGATCCAGTCGCTGATCCAACAGGGCGACCTTCCCGTCAACGCGGACGCGGGCCCGCTCTGGCCGCAGTACGTTTTCACGGCGGTGCTCTCGCTCGTCGCCGGACTCGGCAGCGGGTTGCTGCCGGCGCTGCGGGCTTCCCGGATCGACCTCGTCTCGCAGCTCAAGGAGGGCGCGGGCGCCGCCCGCGGCCGCCACCGCCTGCGCGACATGTTCGTCGTCAACCAGGTGATGTTCTCACTGGTCGTGCTCGTCTTCGCGGGGCTCTTCGCCCGCAGCCTTCAGCGTGCCCGATCCGTGGAGACTGGCTTCCGCTCCGACCACCTCCTGCTCGCCTCCTTCGATCTCTCCCTTCAGGGCTACGATGCCGAGCGCACCCGGCTCTTCTGCCGCGATCTGCTCGAAAAGGTCCGCGCGCTGCCCGGCGTGACCGACGCCTCGCTCACCAGCAGCACGCCCTTCGACTACTCGATCGGCATGCGCGACATCCTACCCGAGAATCCCCCGCCTTCATTGCGCTACGGCTCGACCAACGTCGGCTACGCCACGGTCGCCCCCGGCTTCGAGAAGATGCTCGGCCTCAAGCCCCTCGCCGGCCGCGCGCTCGCCGACACCGATTCCGCCACCGGTCCCGCCGTCGCCGTCATCAACGCCGCCTTCGCCGAGAAGTGCTGGCCCGGCCAGGACGCCGTGGGCAAACGCTTCCGGCCCTGGGCCGACGGCCCCTGGATCGAGGTCGTGGGCGTGGTCGCCACCGCCAAGTACATGATGCTCTCTGAAGCGCCCCGGCCGTTCTACTACACGCCGCTCGACCAGGGCCTCGAAGGCGGGGTCAACCTTCTTGTGCGCACCTCCGGCGATCCCGCCGCGCTCGCCGGCCCCGTGCGCGACACTCTCGCCGCCCTCGATTCCCACCTGCCGATCTACAACGTCCGCACCATGGAGGAGATGATGGCCAACAGCCTTTTCGCCTTCATGCCCATACGTCTCGGAGCCGTGCTCGCCTCGATCCAAGGCGTCATCGGCCTCGGCCTCGCCGTGCTCGGGCTGTACTCGGTGGTCGCGTTCGGCGTCAGCCAACGCACCCGCGAGATTGGCATCCGCATGGCGCTCGGGGCGAGCGCCGGCACCGTCCTGCGCGAGGTGTTGCGCGAGGGCCTGCGGCTCACCCGCACCGGCATCATCGCCGGCCTCGTGTTCTCGGTCGTGCTCGGCTTCATGCTCTCGCGTATTCTTTACGGCATGAGCGCGTTCGACCCGCTGATACTCGTCGGCGGCACCGCCCTGCTCGTCGCCGTCGCCGCGGCGGCGTGCTGGTTCCCCGCCCGCCGCGCCACCCGCGTCGACCCGGTGGTGGTCCTGCGCGCCGAATAGCCGCGGCGCGGAAGTACCCCATTTCAAGGACCGGTTACCACGCCTCCACCTTCCCGCCCCAGCATCCGCCCGCTCTCGAGTCCGCCGTCTCGCGCTCCGCTTCGCCGCCGATCCGCCTCCTTCCAATCGCAAATCGGCAATCCAAAATCGAAAATGCTCTCCGATCTCCGCGTCGCCCTGCGCACGCTCGCCAAAGCCCCCGGCTTCGTCGCCGTGGTCGTGCTCACGCTCGCTCTCGGCATCGGCGCCACCACGACGATCTTCTGCTGGCGCGAGAACATGATGGACAACCCGGTGCCCGGCGCCGTCCGCCAGGCGGAGTTGCGCGTCCTCACCACCGAACACGGTTCGAGCCGCTGGCATACCGTCTCCCCGCCCGACCTGCGCGACGCGCGTGAACTCCAGGAAGTCTTCGCCGGCATCATCGGTTCGCAGATGACGCCCGCCTGCCTCTCGCTCGACGGCCAGCCCTCGTGGCTCTACGGGCAGATCGTCACCGCCAACTTCTTCGATGTCCTCGGTGTGCGCGCGCTCCACGGCCGCACCTTCCGGCCCGACGAGGACCAGCGCCCCGGCGGCGACAACGTCGTCGTGCTCGGCGAGCGCTACTGGCACCGGCGCTTCGCCGGCGACCCGGGCGTCGTGGGCCGCAAGGTGGAGATCAACCGCCACGCGTTCACCGTCGTCGGCATCGTTCCGGCGGAGTTCCAGGGCACGATGAGCGGCCTCGTGTGCGATTTCTGGGCACCGGTGAGCATGCACCGCGAGATCGCCAACTTCGGCTCGCTCGACTCCCGCACCGACCGTTGGCTCCACACCCAGCTCCGCCTCGCCCCCGGGATCTCGGACGCCGTGGCCCAGACCGCGCTCGACGTCTTCGCCGCCCGCCTCACCGCCGCGCATCCCGACGCCAACCGCGACATCCGTTTCCGGCTCCTCACCTTCGCCGGCGCGCCCTACGGCGCCCAACCCGTGCTGCTCCCGACGCTGCGTATCCTGCTTGTGGTGTGCTTCGGCGTGCTGCTGATCTGCGCCGCCAACATCGCCAACCTCCTCCTCGCCCGCGCCACCGCCCGTCAGCGTGAGATCGGCATCCGCCTCGCCGTGGGCGCCAGCCGCGGGCAGCTCATCCGGCTCCTGCTCGCCGAGAGTTTCTGGCTCGCCCTCGCCGGCGGCGTCGGGGGCGTGTTCCTCGCCTCCTGGCTGATCGAGCTGATGGCGCACCTCACACCGCCCAGCCAGTTGCCGATCGGCATCGCCGTCCGACTTGACGGGCCCACCCTCGTCTTCGCCACGGCGACCGCGCTCGCCTCCGGCCTCGTCTTCGGCCTCGTCCCCGCCTGGCAGTCCACCCGCGTCGACCTCAACCGCACGCTCAAGGAAGGCGGCCGCGGCGCCGGCGGTGCCGGTCACCATGCCCTCCGCCGGCTGCTCGTCGTGTCCGAGATCGCGCTCGCGCTCACGTTGCTCGTCGGCGCCGGCCTCTGCATCCGCAGCATGCAGAAGGCGCGCCGGGCCGACGTCGGCCTCGATCCCGCCAATCTCCTCCTCGCCGGCCTGCGCATCGGCATGCACGGCTACACCGAAGAGACGGGCAAGGTTCTCTACGCCCGACTCCAACAACAGGTGACAGAACTCCCCGGCGTCGTCTCCGCGACGCTGGGCAGCACCTTCCCGCTCGGTCTCGAGCGCGGCGCCCAGTTGACGGTGCTCCCCGAGGGCCAGGAACGCCGGGCCAACGACGACACCTCGGTTCCCTACGCGATCGTCGCGCCGCGGTATTTCTCCACGTTGCGCACGCCGCTGCTCGCCGGCCGCGATTTCACCGACCTCGACGACGAACGAGCGCTGCCGGTGGCGATCGTCAACGAAGCGATGGTCAGTCGGTTCTGGCCCGGCGTCGACCCGCTCGGGCGCCGTTTCCGGGCCCGCGGGCTCGACCTCACCATCGTCGGCGTGGTCAAGACGATGAAGCAGTACACCATCAACGAGGCGCCGCAGGCGTTCTTCTACCTGCCCTACCGGCAGGGCGTGTGGGATCTCAACCTCGGTCTCGCGGTGCGCACCGTCGGCGACCCGCAGGCATTGCTGCCGACGTTGCGCGCCGAGCTCCACCGGATCGATCCCGCGATCGAAGTCTGGGCCGCGATGCCAATGACCGAATACATGCAGGGCGCCTTCCTCGCACCCGGTTTCGCGATGCGCCTGCTGTTTGTGCTCGGCGCGGTGGCGTTGCTGTTGGCCGCGATGGGCGTCTACGCCGTGATGGCGTATTCAGTGAACCAGCGGCGCGCGGAGTTCGGCGTGCGCCTCGCGCTGGGTGCCACCGGCGCCGACGTGCAACGACTGGTGCTCCGCCAAGGACTCGTCCTCGCCGCGCTCGGCGTCACCGCCGGCCTTGTGCTCGCGGCCTCGGGCTCCCACCTGCTCGCGAGCCTGCTCTACGGCGTGAGCCCGTTCGACCCGCTCACCTTCACGGTGATTCCGCTGCTGCTGGCCGCAGTCGCCCTGCTCGCCGCGTGGGTGCCGGCGCGTCGCGCCACCCGCGTCGATCCCTGCGAGGCGCTGCGCGCGGAGTGACACCCGCCGCACACGGATCACCGCGTTTCCGCGCCCCACCAACCGTACCACTCCCCTTGACTCCGCCCCGGAGCAGAAGCAGCCTGCCGCCCGTTCTTCCGCAAAAACCATAGTCCAACCCAGACCTACCATGGCCGAGAACCTCGCTCATCTCACCGCTGCAAATTTCCAGGAAACCATCACCACGTCCGCGCTGCCCGTCCTCGTCGATTTCTGGGCCCCGTGGTGCGGCCCCTGCAAGGCGATCGCCCCGATCCTCGACGAGCTCGCGAAGGACCTCGCGGGCAAGCTGACCATCGCGAAGGTGAATGTCGACGAGGCCGGCGAGATCGCCGCGCAGTTCGGCATCCGCGCGATCCCGACCATGATCCTCTTCAAGGGTGGCCAGCCGGTGGAGACGTTCGTCGGCCTCGTCGACAAGGCCGCCCTGCGCGCCAAGATCGCCGTGAAGCTCTGATGAGCCGGACGAGAGTCGAACGTCGAGTGTCGAGAGCCGAACCGGCGGTCGCACGATTCGATTCTCTCGTTCGCCCGGTTTTCCGCTCGGCCTTC
>JAHFTC010000169.1 GCA_023269585.1 Opitutaceae bacterium | reverse complement strand
GTCATCGTGACGATCTGACCGAAGTAGGAGGGATCGGTGAGGATCTCCTGGTAGCCGGTCATGCTGGTGTTGAACACCGCTTCGCCGGCGATGGTGGCGCCGGCGCCGAAGGCCAGGCCGCGATAGACGCTGCCATCTTCAAGTGCGAGAATTCCGGTGGGCCGAGTGGACATCGGGGGGTCACGCAAAGGAGTTTCACCGGCGCTGCCAAGGGTTTTCTGGAACGAGTTTGTCGCGGCGCTGGAAAGGTCGACGGGAAGCGTCGTTTGACAGGTCGGACCTCGATCCTAACGTCCGCGCCACGCAAATGCCCTATACCGACAATCGCGACCAATGGACCAGCGGCCAAGGCCTCTGGAGTCACGTCCCGGCCGAGCAGTGGAACGACTGGGCATGGCAGCTGAAGAACCGCGTGAGCACGCTCGCGGATCTTGAGCGTCTGATGGAGCTCACGCCCGACGAACGTGCCGGCTGCGAGTACGCCGCGCACAAGCTGGCCCTCGCGATCACGCCCTATTTTTTCAACCTGATCGACCGCAGCGATCCGGACTGCCCCGTGCGCAAGCAGCTCATCCCGCGTTCGGGCGAGTCGGTTGTGGCCGCCGTGGAACTCCTCGATCCGGTGGGCGAGGAGCACACGATGCCGGTGCCCGGCCTCGTCCACCGCTACCCGGACCGCGTGCTCTTCCTGATCACCGACCGCTGCGCCTCGTACTGCCGGTACTGCACCCGCAGTCGGCTGGTCAGCAACGCCCAGGACTACAACTTCCATCCCGAGTACGAGCGCGGCCTGCGCTACATCGAGGAACATCCCGAGGTGCGCGACGTGCTCCTGAGCGGCGGCGATCCGCTCCTGCTCTCGGACCGCAAGCTCGACCACATCCTCGGCCGGCTTCGCGCGATCAAACACGTCGAGTTCATCCGCATCGGTTCGCGTATCCCGGTTTTCCTGCCACAGCGCATCACCCCGGAGCTGTGCGAGGTGCTCAAGAAGCACGGCCCGGTCTGGATGAGCATCCACGTCAACCACCCGAAGGAATGCACCGCCGACCTGCGCGACGCCTGCGAGCGCCTGAGCTTCGCCGGCGTGCCGCTGGGCAACCAGTCGGTGCTGCTGCGCGGCGTGAACGACGACGCCGAGGTGATGAAGGCGCTCGTGCACCGGTTGCTGCGGATGCGGGTGCGGCCGTATTATCTCTATCAATGCGATCTGATCACCGGCAGCGCGCATTTCCGCGTCGATGTGCGCAAGGGGCTGGAGATCATCCGCGCGCTCCGCGGGCACACGACGGGCTATGCGGTGCCGCAGTACGTGATCGATGCGCCCAACGGCGGCGGCAAGGTGCCGATCAACCCCGAGTACCTCGAACAGATCACCGACGACGAGGCCGTCTTCCGCAACTATGAGGGCGAGCGGTACACTTATCCGCTGCGCACCCGGCCGGTTTCACCGGTGCTGGCGCCGGCGCAGCCGGTCGTGGAAAAGCGCTGTGGTTGCAGGATTTAGCCGGATTTTTCGCCGGGGCAGTTTGCTTCGCCGCTCTTTTTTTCAACTTTCCGCTCAAGTCTTCCAAGACCCGCCCGATATCACGGGCTGTAGTTCTCGCAGTTTGTTTGTGTTTAGGGTTTGCACGGGCCGCCAGCGCCCCTAGGGCGCGGCGGCCTCCGTGTTTTCTAAACCCGGCAAACGCACCTCGTCCCTCGCTCCGGATGCTTGCGTGCCGGTGCAACCGGTCTCTGAATCCGCCCATGATTTCCTTCAGCGAGGCCAAGGCCGCCGCCCGGCGCAAGAAGCAGCAGCCGGAACGGCTGCTGGTCCTGCACCTTGCGATCCGGGAAGTCGAGCCGCGCATCTGGCGGCGCATGGTCGTGCGCGAGTCGATGTGGTTGTCCCGGTTGCACGATGCCATCCAGGTCGCGTTCGGCTGGTTCGACTACCAGGTGCACCGCTTCACGATCCACGACCTCGTCTACGGCAATCCCGTGCGGCGGGAGAACGAGACCGTGGTCGAGGACGACCGCGACTTTGCCCTCGCCGACCTTGAGCTCGGGCCGAAGGACACGTTCCTCTACGAGTATTGTTTCGGCGACGGCTGGCAGGTCGATGTCCGCGTCGAGAAAGCCGAGACGGCGTTAAAGAGCGTGAAGTACCCGCTGTTGACCGACGGAAAGCACAACGGCCCGCCCGAGGATTGCGGCGGCCCCGCCGGTTACAAGGAGGTCCTGTATTCGCTCAAGCATCCGGACGAGCCGCTTTCGAAGGAATGGCTCGAATGGCTCGGGGAGGGGTATGATCCGCTCGCCCTCGATCTGCCGAAGCTGACCAAGGCCCTCGCGAAGCTGCCGAAATAGCGTTCCGGTGCGCCGGGAACGGCGCCGGCGCTGCCGCGCTCGGGGACCGCGCCGCTTCCTCCCTCCTTTCCATGCCTCCTCGACGTTCCGTGCGCCCGCGCTTCCGGCCGGTGAAACTGGTGTTCTGGCTCAATCTGGCGGCGTTGCTGGCGCTCGGAGGCTGGTACCTCGTACAGCCGAGCTCCCGGCAGGCCGAGGTTCGCACGCTCCTGGGCAACACCTTGGCGAGGGACAAGCGCGTGGCGCCGCTCGATGTCGTGCGCGACCTCTGGACCCTTTATTACGGCGATGAACTGGTTGCCGTGCGCCGCTCGGGAGTGGAGGCCAACGCGGCCCTGTTCGCCGGCGGCGCCCGCCCGACATCCGGCGGAGCAACGGTGCGGGTGCTCACGAATGCCGGCTATGTCGTCGGCTACGGCGAGGCGCAGCGCAGCCCGTTGTGGGTCGCCTATCGAATGTGGGATCTACCCGAGATCCCGGAGCCACCGCCGCGGCCCGAGCGTTTTGCGGAGGATCCACGCACGCTGGCCCGGGTGCGCCCGACCGACTACACAGGGAGTGGATACGATCGCGGGCATCTCGCGCCGAACTATGCGATCGCCACGCGGTTCGGTCCCCGGGGGCAGGAGGAGACGTTCCTCATGTCGAACGTGATCCCGCAACGGCACTCGCTCAACGCAGGGCTTTGGCGGGACCTCGAACTGCGCATCGCCACGAGCTATCCCGCGCGTTTCGGGGAAGTCTGGGTGCTGGCCGGACCGGTTTTCGGCAGGGAACCGGCGCGACTGCGCAGCGGCGTGCCCGTGCCGGAAGCGTGCTGGATGGTGGTCGTGGACGAACACGAGGGGCGCGTGCGCACGCTGAGTTTCCTCTTTCCGCAGGAAGCTTCAGCCGAGTCGCCGTTGGAACGCTACCTCACGAACGTCGACCGCATCGAGGCACTCACCGGGCTGGATCTGTTGCCCGATCTGCCCGACGGCGCGGAAGCCGTCATCGAGGCCCGGACGGCGGCGCGGGTCTGGTGACGGTGTCACGTAAGGGCGGTGACGCCCGGGCTCACTTGTAGCCTTCGAGGAGCTCGACGATGAGCCCGAGTTTGTCGCGGGAGTCGAGGTAGGTGAACTGGCCGGTGGCGGGGTTGCCGCCCTGATGCATGACGGGAATGCCTTGTGCGGCGAGGGAGGCGGTCTTGCCGGCGGTGTCGGTGACGGTGAAGGCGATGTGGTGCACGCCCTCGCCCTTTTCATCCAGCACGGCCTGCCAGCTGGAGGCGCCGCCCAGGGGCTGGATCAGCTCGATCACGGTGTTTTCCATCTGGAAGAACGCCAACTTGCACTGGGCGTCGGAGGGCTGGCCGAGGTAGGTCTGACCGACCTTGTGTCCCGGTTCGGTGGTGATGGTGGGAGGGACGGGAAGGCCGAGGAGGGCCGACCAGTGGCGGGCGGCGCGGTCGATGTCGCGAACGACAACGGCGATCTGGCAGACGTGGCGAGTGCCGAGGACGGGGGCGGTCGGGGTGGTCATGGGTGGAGGCTGGCGGGAGCCCCGAAACCTGGCGAGGGCCGACACCGAAGGCGGGAGGATCGGTCGGGAGTTTATTGCGGCACCGCGCACCGCGCCCGCTGGGGAAACACTAGAGAACGACAAACTCGACGAACCACCGGTGGTCGTCGCGCTCAAGCTTGCGGATGTAGCGAGTAAACGGATCAATCACGAACCAACCCCGTTCGGTCGCCACGACGACGAAGGTGTGAGTTTCCCCCGACTTGGCGCGGCCCCAACCCTCAGCGAGGAGCACGCGGGCCCAGCCGATCGCCGGCGCCGCCGCCAAACCCGGCGCCCGATCACGGTGCATGCGAATCGAGGTGAAGGCCTGCATGAGGTGGGCAACCTTGTTGGCGCGGAGACCCCGCGCATGAAGGTCGTCCACCGTGCAGCCTTGGCCGGCCGCAAAGGCCTCGAACCAATCGAGCAGGACGGGGAGGAAGGAATGCGCGAGCGGCGCATAATGCGCATCGGAGAGGTCCAAGACCGGATACGCGCGCCCGATGGCCGCGACGGGCGTCATTTCCTCAGTTGGGGACGGTGCCGCGGGCGCGGCAGTGGCGCGCGCGGTTGGTGGAGTCCGGTCGATCCGCAAGGGCAGAGTCGAAGACAGTTCCCGCCGGATCACCTCGGCGCCCAGCAGCGACCCCTGCGCCGCCGAAGGTGTGAATTCCGGGGACGGCATGCGGGGGAGCGCGGGGGGAGACGTCCCTCCGGCGAGGGAGGAGAGAAGAACACCGAGGGCAAGTGTTCCGACGGCGAGGCGGGACCGGTGCGGGTTCATCAGTTCAGGAGAACCTCCATGATCGTTTCCCGGTTGGGATAACGGGCGAGCGCAACGATGAATCCGTTCTGCGGCTCGAGCACGAACCAGCCTTTGCCGGAGCGGAAGATGACCAATTCGTGGGAGAAGGCGGCCGGTACGTTGGCCCACGGGAACCGCTGGTAGACGATCATCCGGCCGATGAGATGGGGAGGCTGTTGAGTCGGGGACTCGATCTGCGCGATGTCGGCAAAGGCATTGAGGGTCAGGCTGTAGTTGTCGCAATCCAATGACTCTTTTCGGTAGCTGAGCCCGAAGTGCCGGAAAAGATCATGGGACACCCAGCGCGCGAAGGCCGTGAACCACCGGTGGTCGACCGCGCCATAGGTTTCGAACCGACAACTCAAGCGGGGAAGCGGGGCGTGCAGCGGGCCGTCGCCGCGCTCGTGAAGGTCTTTTTCGGTGATCGTCCGCAATTCGGCCAGAATTTGAGCGCGGGTGAGGGTGGCGAACCGCCCGTCGGGCTTTCGACACGCTTGGTCGGGCGGCGGTCGGGTGAGCGGCATCACCTCGAAGATGATCCCGCTGCGCGGCACGACCTCCGGCTCGTTCGGCGGTAATGCCGCAAGCATGCTTGCGGCGACCAGTCCGAGAGCTGAAGCAGCACGGAGGCGAATCATACGTGCGCGCACTGAACTCGGGACCGGCGAGGGCACAAGGGGAGGGGAACGCCCCAATTGACAAGGCGGACCAGGCAGGAGGTGCCGGTCCCGCTGGCGTGTTTGCAGGCGCTGGACGCAGCGATCGGCGCGGGGCCGAAATAACAACGGCGCCGCGTGGGGGCGGCGCCGGGAGCGGCAAGGGACTGCGCGGCTTGCTCAGTAGCCCATGCGCTGGAGTTGGGCGCCGAGTTCGGCCTGGAAGGCTTGGACGTCGGCCTGGGCGGGCTTGTAGGCCTTGTTGGCGGCGTCGAGCATGAGGCGGCCGTACTGGTCCATCGCCCATTTCGCGGATACGCCGTCGCTGAAGACCACGGTGCCGCTCACGAGGGTGCCGGGGCGCGTGAGGCGGTCGACTTCGACCTTCACGTTGGAAAGGCCGGCAGGAGCCGGTTCCTCCGGCGGGAGATCGTCCGCGGGGGGCAGATCGTCGGGCATCAGCTCGGTTTCCGCGGCCTCCTCGGCTTTGCCGGTGACGGCGTCCTTGAGCTTGCCGAAGAGGCCCTTTTTGGCGGGGGGCTCGGCGGGGGCGGGCGTTGCGGCGGGAGCGGGGGCGGCGGGTTTGGCCGGAGCGGGCGACTTCAGTTCGAGCCCGAGATCATCGACGAGGAACCGCACCTCCATGTAGGTCAGGGAGAGCTTCAAGTCCTCGGTGAGCTTGCGCTGGATGGCGGCGAGGGAGTCGCCCGCGGCGACCCATTGGGAAACGGCGGCGCGTTGTTCGGGGGAGAGAGTCATGGTGCGGAAAAGAGGCGCGGACTTTGCGACGCCCAGCGGTGGTTGGCAAGCGGGGGTGTGACGGTGGACGGTGGACGGTAGACGGTGGACGGTAGACGGTGGACGGTAGACGGTGGACGGTAGACGGTGGACGGTGGACCGTGGGCGGTCTTTCCACACTGAACTCTGAACACTGAACTCCGAGAGCCGGACGCTGATGCCGTCCGATCGAGCGATGAACCCGGGGAGCCGCTGAGCCCGCAACCCGCGCGCGGCGCGCACCGGGGAGAAAAGAAAACGGGGAGCCGGACCGGCCGGCTCCCCGTCTCCGGAGAATTCGTGAAGTGGGTACGGGCCCTATTTCGCGAGCTGGTTCTTGAGGAACTCGATGCTCGTGCGGGTCTGGTCGCTCTGCTCCATCATGGCCTCGACGGACTTGCAGGCGTGGATGACGGTACCGTGATCGCGGCCGCCGAAGTTTTCGCCGATTTCCGCGAGCGAGTGCTTGGTGAGGATGCGGGCGAGGTACATCGCGATCTGGCGCGGGATGGCGATGTTGTTGGGCCGGCGCTTGCTCAGCATGTCGCTGTGGCGGAGCTGATAGTAGTCGGCCACGCGCTTCTGGATCGTCTCGATCGTGAGCTGGTTCTGGGCCTGCTCGATGAGCATGTCCTTGAGCAGCATCTCGACGGTGGAGATGTCGACCCGGCGGTTGGTGAGGGCGGCGTAGCTGGCGACCTTGATGAGGGCGCCCTCGAGGCGGCGGACGTTCTTCGAGATGTGCTGTGCGATGAAGTTGATGACGTCGGCCGGGAGGTCGGCCTTCAGCGTGGCGGCCTTGGTGCGCAGGATGGCGACGCGCGTCTCGAGGTCGGGCGTCTGGAGGTCGACGACGAGGCCCCACTGGAAGCGGGAGACGAGGCGGCTCTCCAGTTTCTGGATCTCGTTGGCCGGTCGGTCGCTGGAGAGGTAGATCTGCTTCTGGGCCTCGAAGAGGTCGTTGAAGGTGTGGAAAAACTCCTCCTGGATGCGCTCCTTGCCGGAGAGGAAATGGATGTCGTCGATGAGGAGGACGTCGACGTGGCGGTAGCGCTGGCGGAACTTGGTGAGCGTGTTCTCCTGGATGGCGTGGATGAACTCGTTGGTGAACTTCTCGGACGAGAGGTACGCGACCTTGGCGTCCGGGTTGTTGCGGAGGATCTGGTGGCCCACCGCGTGCATGAGGTGGGTTTTGCCGAGGCCGGTGTCGCCGTAGATGAAAAGAGGATTGTAGGCCTGCGCGGGGGCCTGGGCGACGGCAATGGAGGCGGCGTGGGCGAGCTGGTTGTTGGACCCGACGACGAAGTTATCGAACGTGTTGCGCGGGTTGAGATTGGAGGTGGCGAGGCGTTCGTCGGCCCGGGG
>JAHFTC010000059.1:19466-25861 GCA_023269585.1 Opitutaceae bacterium | reverse complement strand
ATGGCGGGGCGGGTGAACCGCAGCTTCGGGTGGCCGCAGTAGACCTTAACGGGGCGGCTGGCTTTCGCGGGCATGGTCGGGGGGGCTGGCGGGCGGGGCGGACGGGGCGGGAGCGGACGGGAGGGCGGGGGTGGCGGGCCGGGAGGGTTCCGGCGCCGGATAGGCGATACGCGAGTGCAGCATGTTGAGCAGCGTGAACTCGAAGCTGGTCTTGATCTTGGCGATCTCGGCGAAGGTGAGCGGGCACTCGTCGAGCTGGCCGTCGTCGATGCGTTCCTGGAAGAGGCGCTCGATGAGCTCGGCCAGGCTCTGGCGGGTGACGTGGCGCAGCGAGCGCGAGGCGGCCTCGACGCAGTCGGCGAAGAAGAGGATGGCATTCTCGCGGGTCTGGGGCTTGGGGCCGTCGTAGCGGAACGGCGCCTCGGGGACCTCGGCGACGGTGGCGGCCTCGGGCTGGCCCGGGGTGGGGGCGCGCAGCTCCTTGCGGGCGCGCTGGTAGAAGAACTGGACGAGCGTGGTGCCGTGGTGCTGGCGGATGGCGTCGACGACGAGGCGGGGCAGGCGGTGGCGCAGGGCGAGGTCGACGCCCTCGGGCACATGGGCGCGGATGATCGCGGCGGAGGCGTGGGGGCTGCAGTCGTCGTGGGGGTTGGCCCGGTCGCGCTGGTTCTCGGTGAAGTATTCGGGCTGGGCGGTCTTGCCGATGTCGTGGAAGAGCGCGCACACGCGGCAGACGAGCGGGTTGGCGCCCACGGCCTGGGCGGCGTTCTCGGTGAGGTTGGCCACCATGAGACTGTGGTGGTAGGTGCCGGGGGCCTCGAGCTGGAGGCGGCTGAGCAGGGGGTGGTTGTAGTCGGTGAGCTCGAGCAGGGTGATGTCGGTGGTGCGCCGGAAGAGCGCCTCGAGCAGCGGGATCAGGCCCACGACGGCCATGCCGGTGACCACGCCCACGCCGAGTCCGACCCCCATCTGCCGCAGGACGATGAGGAAGGCGCCGCGGTTGTCGGTGCCGATGTTGTCGGCCGCGCCCAGGAGGAGGGCGAAGCCGGCGACGGTGAGGCCGGTGAGGAAACCGGCGCGGATGACGCGGCCGCGTTGGCGCACGCGCCGGCAGGCGAAGATGCCGACCATGGAGGCGAAGAACGTGACGACGAGGATGTCGAGGCGGTTGCCGTGGATCACGCCGGTGAAGAGCGAGACGACCAGCGCCATCATGATGGCCGGGCCGGTGCCGAGGAGCACGGCGACGATGAGGGGCGCCAGGGCGGTGGGGCCGAGGTAGGGGAGGATTGCGGCGAAGTCGGGGTGGCGGACGAAGAAGTCGAGTTCGCCCAGTTGGAACACGACGCGGACCAGGCAGAGGTTGAGGATGATGACGAGGGCGAGCAGGCCGAGGCGGCTGTTGCTGGTGAGGGAAGCGCGGTCCTCGAGGCGGATGTAGAGCACGGCGGCGAGCACCATCGCCAGCACCAGGAGCATGCGGCCGAAGAGCTGGAGGTATCCGGAAACCTGGACTCCGCCCTGGTCGAGCAGGTACTGCCGGTGGGCGGCGAGCGCCTCGTACTGGTCGGGGCTGATGCGCGTGCCCGGCTCGACGAGCACCTGGCCCTTCTGGACGGTGGCGACGACCTCGGCCTGGGCGGCGGCGGCGCGGGCGCGTTGGCGGCCGGTGGCGGTGGAGTCGAAGACGAGGTTGGTGGTGAGCCCGTTGTGGAAGAGGCGGAAGAGGGCGGCGGCCACCTCGCGGTGCACGCCATCGGCGCCGAGGCTGACGCGCAGCAGGGTGAGCGCGTCCTCGCGGGACTGCACGCGGGCGGGGACGATGGCGCCGTCGGAATCGCGGATCTGATAGGCGGTCATGGCGCCGTTGGCGGCGGCGACGAGATCCTGGTCGTGGTCGTAGATGCCTTGTCGGTACAGGTTCTGCAGCGCGGCGAGGCCGTTTTCGAGGAGGGCGAGGCGGGTGCGGGCCGGGCCGGCGCGGAGCAGCGTGGCGATGTCGTCGGTGACGACATGGTAGGGGCCGCGGAGGTTGAAGGCGTCGACGAGGACGGCCAGCGGGGCGGCGTTTTCGCGGAGGGCCTCGGCGCGGGCGGGGGCGGGGGAGGGGAGCAGCTTGTGCTCGAAGCGGTCGAGTTCGGCGGAGAACTCGCGCAGGTGGGCGGCGAACTGGTCGTACGGCGCGAGGTCGACCCGGAAGACCGGCGGCACCTGCAGCGCGGCGCGCTCGCGGGCGGCGTGGCTCTGCAGCTGGCTGGTGTAGGTGAACGTCTCCGCGGCGACGATGCGCACGCTGGCGAGCTGGTTCTCCTGGAGGGGGAGGGCGACGGGCGACACCCCGAGGTAGCTCACGGCGACGATCGCCAGCACGGTGGCGACGAGGATGGAGATGGCGACGAGGCGGTTGGTCTCCAGAAAGCGCAGCAGGGGCGAGCTTTCCTCGCGGCCTTGGGGCGGCGCGGCGGGAGCGGACGGTCGGGAGAAACGGGCGAGCCAGTTCATCGGTCTAGGGGCGGTGAGGCTGGCAGGCCCCGGGGCGGGGGTCGAGCGCAGAGGCACCCCAGGGCGCGACGGCGCTTTCACCGGGTTTTACCGGGTGGCGCGGCGAGCGGGCGGGGGCGGCACGGACGCTCCGCCGCTCCGCGCGGGGCCGGCGGGGACGTTTCGCCCAGTCGGGTTTCACCCCATATCTGGGGCCCCGTCCGTACGGTAGTGTGCCATCCACGGGAAACTGCGGCGGTGGCGCCGGCGGTGCCGCCGAGGCCGGGGGGCGTGTCTCACCCCTCGGCACCGAACGCACCGGTTCCGCCTCGCGGTCCCCGCAAACCATTAACCCAATACAACCTCGTCATGAAACTGCACCACCTCGTTCTCACCGCGCTCCTCGCGATCGCCGCGACCCCGTTCGTCCTGGCATCCGATGCCGACCGCAAGATCGTCGATTCCGCCAAGGCCTCCTACAACTACCGCACGCTCCTTGAGGACAAGGTGACCGTGCGCTCCGACAACGGCATCGTCACCCTCACCGGCATGGTGGCCGACAAGGACCTTCGCGCCCTCGCGGAGGACACCGTCAGCAACCTCCCCGGCGTCCAGCGCGTCGACAACCGCATCACCCTCGATCCGGCGATGCAGGAGAATTCTGATGCCTGGATCGCCTGGAAGATCCGCTACCAGCTCCTCGTCCGCTCCAACGTCAGCAACCGCAACACCAAGGTCGCCGTCAACGACGGCATCGTCACCCTCACCGGCTCGGCCGGCAACACCGCCGAGAAGGAACTCGTCGGGGTTTACGCCTCCGAGATCGCGGGTGTGAAGTCAGTAAACAACCTCCTCGCCATCGACACTCCGGTGTCGAACGAGCCGACCATGGGCGAGGCCATTGACGACGCGTCGATCACCTCGCAGGTGAAGTTCACGCTGATGAGCCACAAGTCCACCAGCGCGCTCAAGACCAAGGTCAGCACCAAGGACGGTGTCGTCATGCTCAGTGGCGCAGCCGCCAACGACGCCGAGAAATCCCTCGCCGGTAAGCTCGCTCTGAGCATCCGCGGCGTGAAGTCCGTGACCAACGACATGACGGTCAAGAACTGAGCCTCGCCTCCTCCCTGTGTGTTCACTCGCCACGGCCGGGGCTGCCCCCCGGCCGTGGTTGCCGGCCCCCTCGCTCTCCCGCCGCCTGGCCGCGGCCTCCCGTTCCAACCTCGTATCCTAACTCCCATGCTCTGGTACTCCATTCTCTTCCTGGTGGTCGCGCTCGTCGCCGCCGCCCTCGGCTTCGGCGTCGTCGCCGGCACCGCCGCGTTGATCGCCAAGATCTGCTTCGTCCTCTTCCTCGTGCTGTTTGTCGTCTCGCTCTTCCGTCCCAGGAAGGTGTGACCCTGCCGGATCGGGAAGCGGCCCCTGCGCCGCTTCCGTCCCCGGTGCGGGCGCGGACGGCCGCCGCCGCCGATCGCGTTCCTTGGCTTTCCCCGCCCGGTTCGGCGTCGCGAACCTTCCCAACCGCCCTGCGCCAGGCGGTCGCCGGCCCCACCCGCTGCCCGGTGGCGCCTACTGTGTTCGCCCGGCTCCGACGCCCCTCCCCGGGCGGTCGTGTGTGGCCTTGGGGCTGACGGTGCGGTGCACCGTTCGAATTCGAATCGTTGCGACAAGCCAGCCGGTGCTGCGTGCGCCGGACCGGCCCAGCGCCGCGTGAGGGACGAGCGGATCGCCTGATCGGGCCGCCTCGTCGTCAGGATTGCGCGTGGTCGGCTGCGGCTGCGCGAGACCTCCGGCGCCTGCGCCGAAAAGCGATCTCATCGCCCCGGCATCCACGACGAGCCCGGCAAGGAACCCGACCGCGCTCAGGAACTGTTCGCCGTCGTCAGCCGGTTCGGGCGGCTCACCTTCGGGCTGCTCTGGCCGATCAAGGGCCTCGCGCCTGTGCCCGACGCCCTCGCGGGAATTCACGCGGGGTTCCCGCGTAGTGTATCTTGGCCTCGGATTCACTTGCCTCGCCCGGCCGCAACGACCTCGGCGTTCCACGGTGCCGTCACCGGCGGCGGCCGCGACGCGCGGCAGGTCGGCCGCGTGAACGAGCCCCCCGGCGCGGGATCGCCCCCGCCGGCCGGGCCCGCCGCGCCACGAGCTGATCATTCCCTCCACTGTGTCCGATTTTACAACACGCTGGGCGACCGGACCGGTGGCGCCGTGCGGGCCGGACGGGCGCTCGCGTGCCCGTTTCCTGATGACGAGAGCCGATCGCCGGGCGGCCGCAGTCGGGTTAGACCCCATGGCCCGGCGCCGGCCCATGCCGTATTCTCCCGCCAACCAAACACACACCCATGAACACCCTCAAACAACTGCTGCTCCTCCTCGCCCTCGCGGCGACGGCCTTCGCCCTCACCAGCTGCCAGACCACCAAGGGCCTCGGCCGCGATGTCGAAGACCTCGGTGAGAACATCCAGGGCAAGTGATGCCCCGGCGGCCGCCGAACCCGGTAAAAGGAAAGAACTCCCATGTTAGGCACAATCCTGCTGGTCCTGCTGGTTCTGCTGCTCCTCGGCGCCTTGCCTACCTGGCCGCACAGCCGCAGCTGGGGCTATTATCCGAGCGGCGGCCTCGGCCTCGTGCTCGTCGTGCTCCTGATCGTGCTGTTCCTGCGCTGACTTAACCGCCCGCGGCGGGTGGCCGGCGCGGGGGCAATGTCCCCGGTCGGCCATTCCTCGCAGGCGCAATTTCCAACCCTCCCTCCCCACCGTGAAATCGCCTCCGTCCGACCCCATCGTCTATCCGCCCGACCCGAGCGGGGAAGACGAGAGCACCGTTTCACGCGCCGACGCCACCGCGCTCGCGCGGCAGGATGGGCGCACCGAGGCGCGCGCCGGCGATCGCGCCGCCGCCCGCGACCAGACGGGTGCGCCCTCCGAGGCCACGCCGGAGACGCCGGCCGGGGCGGAGGAGCTCGTCACGTGGGACACCAGTCCCGACGAGGCCGGCCATCGCAGTGCGGAGGCGGTCCCCGACGACGAGGCGGACGATGACGCCGCGCTCGCCGAGGAAGGATCCGACGAGGCCGAGCAGGAGCGCCGCCGCGCGGCCAACGCCGAGGGGCACCCGCGGCAGCAGTAGAGGGGCCGACCAGCCAAGAGTTCGAGTCGTGCCGCGCGTCATCGAGATCTCGCTACTGCAACGGTGACGGCCCTCACGGGTTGGGACGTTTTTCCGAGGCGTCCATCTGCGCCGGCTGCGTCGGCTCGCTCACCTTGGGGATCGCGGTTCCAGGAACTGATCGCGTCGCGAAGAGGCGCGCGAGCCGGGCGCGCAGCTCGTTGCGGTTCGTCGTCTCGCACTCCCAGACGACGGCCACCTTCCATCCCTGTCGTTTCAACAGGCGCGTGCAGCGCTGGTCGCGGGCGCGATTGGCTCGGAACTTGGCGACCCAGAAGGCGCGCCGCCGGGTGGGGGTTGTCGTGCGTCTGCACTGCGCATGGCGGTGCCAGAAGCAGCCGTGGACGAACACCACGGTTCGCCAGCGCGGTAGTACGATGTCGGGTCGCCCAGGAAGATCGCGGTTGCGAGGCCCGGCGACGGTGAAACGCAGGTCCAGGCTATGAAGGGCACGGCGGACGAGCAACTCAGGCCGTGTATTTGAGGAGCGAACTCGAGCCATCAGCCGACTGCGGGCTGCGGCTGACAGCGGATCGCCTCGGTGGCATGGTTTCATCGCCAGTGATGCGTGGCCGCGGATCACCTACAGGGCTGGGAAACGGGCTGCGTAGAGATGGGAAAGCCGCTGAATGAGGGTGTCGAAACGCACGACCTGATCGATCTTCTTGCTCGTCTCGGCGTCGACCTCGATCGGCGAACCGTCGTTGCGACAGGAAACCATCGATACTCCGATCGCGTCGAAGCCC
>JAHFTC010000059.1:0-19456 GCA_023269585.1 Opitutaceae bacterium | reverse complement strand
GCCGCGGTCGTCGGACCGTCGGGGGAGCTCCATGATCTTCGCGAGCACGGCGAGCGCGTCGGCGGGCTGGCGATGCTCATTCACGGTGGTTTTCCCTCGCCCGGTGTTCTTGCCGGGACTGAGGAAATCTCCGGCGGTGTTGAGCATCACGAATGCTGCGGCCAGAGCGGTGGCGGTGTCGCCGTGGATGGTTTGGAACGAAGAGGCGAGTTCGTCGTAGAGTCGGGGACGCGCCTTCACGTGGGCTGTCATGCAGGCCTTCGCCTCCAAGGCGACGAGGACTGTCGCCACCTCGCCGGCGGCGAGCTGGGGAAGCGCGGCGAGCTCATTCTTCTCGGCTGCGGACAACGTCATTCCGATTTCGTCGCCGTACTCGGCGAATGTCAGGGCATCGCGGGCGGGGGCTCCGACACAGAGCACAAGATCGAGGTTCTTCTTTCGGTTGAGCCGAAAGTCGCGCATCTCGTGGTTGATGCCGTAACGAACTTTGCCGGCGGCAGCGTGTTGCCGAAGCAGCGGGCAAGCACGCAGGAGATCGAAGAGAACCGCCCAGCAGGCGATCTTGGAATGTCGGTCGCTGCGCGAGTGGTATTGCCAGCTCCGGCCTCGGCTTTTGGAGCCGGTGATCTTGCAGGCCGAGATCGAGCGGGTGATCAGATTCTCGGCACTCATATCAAGCGACCGCCAGCCGTGTGGTGCCGCGCAATTGGTCGATGTGGCATTCGAGTGCGTCCAGAAATTCTCGGGGGTATCGCAATGATCCGGACCGCAGGCGGCCGACGAAACCCTCGGTGGCCTTCAGGGAAAGCGGCTTCACCGGATAGGCGAGGAACGCGGCGATATCCGGTGTCGTTTCGCACTCAGGAAACAGCGAGACTTCGGCTGCCATGGGACGGGCTCGGGGTCCCCCGAAGGCTGCGGTGGGCCAAGTCTTCTCGGTGTCGAAGTTCCGCACGAGGAACTCGAGAGGGCCACCATGCCCGGCCAATCCTTCCCCAATCCATTTCGCTACCGGAACCGAAACCGCATTGCCGACGAGTTTCCATCGGAAGCTACCGCGGGCGACTTCTTCGGCGGGAGTGGTCCATCCCGGAGCGAAGCCCTGGAGACGTTCCGTGTCCCGAATATCGGGGGTTGCGATGCGCCCGTCTCGGAACCAGATCGCCGGAGCAGAGGGGATTCCAATGGTAGAACCGCCTTTGAGGGTGGGCACGGCGCCCACAGCCCAGCCAAGACCGCGAATGCCTTCGGTCCAATAGAAGCCGCAGGAATGGTCGCGCCAATTCTGCGGCTCTTGATCGGGGAAGTTGCCTCGCATCAGCACGTCGAAGGGTTCCAGCGTACGCGAAGCGACGAGAAAGAGCCGCTGGCGACGTTGGGGCAGCCCGAAGGCGCGGGTATCAACAACACGATAGGCCCAGCGATAACCGAGCTCTTCGAGTTCCTTGGTGATATGCCGCATCACCGCGCCTTTCCCGAGCGCGAGGATGAAGGAGACATTCTCGAGCAACACGTGCGGAACGTCGTTGGTGCGCAGGAGGCGGAAGACCTCGTTGACCAGGCTCGAATTCTTGCCATCGAGCCCCTTAGTCTTGCCGGCCTGAGAAATGTCTTGGCAGGGAAAGCCGCCGGCGAGCAGTTCGGTGCCTTTAGGAAGCTTGCCCAGGGTGCGGACGTCGTTGGCGATCTCGGCTTCGGCGAAACGTGCGCTCAGTACAGCACAGGCGGAAGGCTCGATTTCGCAGAACAGAGACGTGCGATGCCCGGCTTGGTGTAGCCCGAGCTCAAGACCGCCGATGCCAGCGAAAAGTCCGACGACGTTCATGCGAGTATTGCGGTCGGACTTTTCCCCTTCCACGGAATCGTGGCAAGCTGCGGTTTCGAGAATCGCCTTAGGGCGAGGCTCAAGGACGTCGGGCTTTGGCCGGTCGTTCAGGACGCAGGCAGCTTGGCATGTGGGAGCCGAAAGCTCCCTCCCAGCTGCCGTTCGAAACCTGCGGGCGCCGACCGGAGTCCGGCTAGTGAACGGTCCGGTCGGGGGAGCGATGGGGCTCCGCGCCCGCGATTTTCCGCACGAGCCGCGCCGTGCCGACGACCAACGGGAGCCAGCGCAGCCAGGTGGTGAGCGCGGAGGCCGGGCGCGCCGGCGGGGTCCGGCCGGCAAAAGGCGGGCGGTCCGTCGCGAAACGTATGAGACGCACGGCCCGCTGCCCGAGCGACCACAGCCGCCCGGCGAGTTCGAGCGGCGCGAGCACCCGACCGGCGGCCGCGCCCAGCTCGGCGCGGCCGCGGTCGAGTTCATGCACCAGCGCGGCCTTCCGCGCCGCGAGCGCCTTCAGTTCTGCTTGTGGATACATGCGCGGTCCTTGGCGAACTCCTGCAACGTGGCGGCGAACGGCTTCGGCTGCCGCGCGAGGAAGCGCCGCAGCGCCAGCAGCACGGCCGCGAGCGCCGCGGTGTGGAACACGGCGAGACCGCCGAGCACGGCCAGGCGCGCGCTGTCCCAGAACAGATAAACAACGGTCAGGCTCGCGAAGATGATCGCGAGCATGCCGAGGAAGACCGCCGCGGTCACCCAGACGACGGTCCGGATCAGCCGGAACTTCTCCTCCCGCAGCTCGAGCGAGAACAACTCCATCCGGCCCTGCACGGCGGCGAGCAGTCCGTCGCCGAGGGCGCGCAGCGGGCCGAGGAGGCCGGAGGGGCGGCGGTTTTCTGTGTCCATTTCCTGGTGGTTATTTGCTGCGCCGGCCCAGGAGCACGCCGACGAGCAGGGCGGCCCCGGCGGTGATGGCGAGCGCCTGGTATGGGTTTTCGCGGATGGCGCGATCGGTGCACTTCGCGCCGGCGACGACCTTCTCGCGGGTGTGGGCGTAGAACTCGGACAGGCGTTCCTGGGCCGCCTTGAAGCGGGCCTGCAGCGATTCGATCGCCTCGGCCGAATGGGTGGAGACGGAGTCGGAGACCATGGCCTCGGCCTCGGCGACGAGCGCCTGGAGGTCGTGGAGCAGAGCACTGGGCGTGGTGGGAGCTTGGGCGGTTTTCATGGAGGTGATTTCAGTGGTTGCGACGGGCTGGAAACGGCGTGGCCTGCGATTCCAGTTTCCTGGCACAGGGGACGACAAGGGAGTCTCGCCGCCGCCGCTTCCGATACGAAGACGATAGCCCCGAAGCCGCGGGGTGGACATGGGGTGTAACCCGACCGACGTCGTCCCCCGGCCGCGGCGGCAACTAAACCTCGCCACGCCGGTTGGCGCCCGGCATAGTGTGGCGTCCGCGCAAACGTCCCCGCTCCATGCCCCGCAAACCCTCGCCCGCCGTCCGGCCCCAGAAAACAAAGACAGCGGCCCTCCGCTCCGCGGCGGCGTCGCCCGTTCCGATTTCGTTCCCGATCGTCGGCATCGGCGCCTCCGCCGGCGGGCTCGAGGCGCTGGAGCAGTTCCTGCGGCAGGTGCGGCCCGACAGCGGCATGGCGTTCGTGATCATCCAGCACCTCGACCCGACGCGCAAAGGCATCATGCCTGAGTTGTTACAGCGGGCCACGCCGATGCGGGTCGCGCAGGTCCGGGACCGCACGCATGTCCGCCCGAACTGCGTCTACGTCATCCCCCCGAACCGGGACATGGCCCTGCTGCAGGGGACGCTGCACCTGCTGGTGCCGGCGGCGCCGCGCGGGTTGCGCCTGCCGATCGATTCGTTCTTCCGCTCGCTCGCCCAGGACCGGGAGGACCGCAGCATCGCGGTGATCCTCTCCGGCATGGGGGCGGACGGCACGCTCGGCCTGCGCGCGATCAAGGAGAAGGCGGGGCTGGTGCTGGTGCAGGACCCCGCCACCGCGAAGTTCGACGGCATGCCGCGCAGCGCGATCGACGCCGGGTTGGCGGACATCGTGGCGCCGGCGGAGGAGCTTCCGGCCCGGATCGAGGGCTTTCTGCAGCGCACGCCGCTGCTCGTGCGGACGGGGATGGAGCTCCCGGAGAAGACGCAGGGGGCCCTGGAAAAGGCCGTCCTGCTGCTTCGGGGACACACCGGCCACGACTTCTCGTTCTACAAGCGCAACACGCTCCACCGCCGGATCGAGCGGCGCATGGGGATCCATCGGGTCGACACCGTGGCGGCCTACATCCGGCTGCTGCAGGGGAGCCCGCAGGAGCTGGATCTGCTCTTCAAGGAGCTGCTCATCGGCGTGACGAACTTCTTCCGCGATCCGGAGGTCTGGGACCAGCTCCTCGCGGAGGCCCTCCCGGAGCTCATCGCAAGCCGGCCCGCCGGCCATACGTTGCGCGCCTGGGTGCCGGGCTGCTCGACCGGGGAGGAGGCCTACAGCCTGGCGATCGCGTTCAAGGAGGCCCTGGCGAAGGTCCGGCCCGGCAGCGGCACCGGGCTGCAGATCTTCGCCACCGACCTGGACCGGGACGCGATCGACAAGGCCCGGCAGGGCCTGTATCCGGAAGCCATTGCCGCGGACCTGACGCCGGAGCGGCTGCAGCGCGGCTTCGTCCGGGAGGAACGCGGGTACCGGGTGCGCCACGAGATCCGGGAGATGGTGATCTTCGCGTCGCAGAACCTCATCATGGACCCGCCGTTCACCAAGCTGGACCTGCTGAGCTGCCGCAACCTGATGATCTATCTGGTGCCGGAGCTCCAGAAGAAGCTGATTCCGCTGTTCCACTACAGCCTGACGCCCGGCGGGCTGCTGCTGCTGGGCAACGCCGAGACGGCGAACGGCTTCCGCCCGCTGTTCGACCCCTGCGCCGGGAAGGCGCGTCTCTACCGCCGGCGCGAGCCGGTCCTGCGCCCGGAGCCCATCGAGTTTCCCACGTCCTTCGCACACGCCATGCCCCTCGCGCCCGCCGGCCCGCCGTCGCCCAAACCGTTGCCCAGCCTGCAGACGCAGGCCGACCAGCTCATCCTCCAACGTTTCGCCCCCGCCACCGTGCTCGTCGGCGAGAAGGGCGACATCCTCTACATCAGCGGCCGGACCGGCCGCTACCTGGAGCCGGCCGCCGGCAAGGCGAACTGGAACGTCTTCGCCATGGCGCGCGAAGGGTTGCGGCACGAGCTCGCCAGCGGTTTCAAGAAGGCGCTGCAGCAGGACGAGCCCGTGCTGTTCTGCGGTCTCGCGGTCAAAGCCGACGGCGGCGCCCACCACCTCGACCTCTCGATCCAACGCCTGACGGAGCCGGCGGCGTTGCAGGGTCTGGTGTTGATCGTCTTCAGCGAGACGGCGGCGGCGGTGGCCGCCTCCCTCCCGAAGGCGGGGAAGGCCGGCGGGCGCGACCTGCGCACCGCCGAGCTCGAGCGCGAACTCCAGCAGGCCTGCGCGGAGACGCAGACCATCCGCGAGGAGATGCAGACCTCGCAGGAGGAACTGCGCTCCGCCAACGAGGAGCTCCAGTCCACGAACGAGGAACTCCAGTCCACCAACGAGGAGCTCACCACCTCCAAGGAGGAGATGCAGTCGCTCAACGAGGAGCTCCAGACCGTGAACAACGAGCTGCAGGCCAAGGTGGACGACCTGTCACGGATCAACAACGACATGACGAACCTGCTCAACAGCACGAGCATCGCCACCGTCTTCCTGGACAACGACCTGCAGGTGCGCCGTTTCACCACCCAGGCGACCCAGATCATCAAGCTCATTCCCGGCGATGTGGGCCGCCCGATCACCGACCTGTCCACCGCGCTCGCCTATCCGGAGCTGGTCGCCGACGCCCTCGAGGTGCTGCGCACGCTGAGCACCGCGGAGAAATCCATCGCCACGCGCGACGGCCGCTGGTTCGAGGTCCGCATCCTGCCCTACCGCACGATGGACAACCGCATCGACGGTGTGGTGATCACGTTCACGGACATCACCATTGCGAAGACGCTGGAGGCGGAACTGCGGGGCCGGCAGACGGACCTGGAGAACCACGTGGCCGCGATTTCCACCCCTTCGCAAAGGGCGCCCAAAGCGCTTCCGGCCCAGAAGCGTGCCTCGCGCGAGCGCCGGCCGCGCTCGGGCGAAACCGCCGCCGGCTAGTCCTTTCGCCCCGACCATGCCTCCCTTGAAAGACTCCCCCGCCGTCACCGCCGCGCTCCACCGGCGCGCCGCGGCGCTGTGGCGCAAACACCAGGTGGGGCGCCCCGCGGTCCGCGCCGAAGAGGACACCCAGCGCCTGCTCCACGAGCTCGAGGTCCACCAGGTCGAGCTGGAGATGCAGAACGCGGAACTGCAACAGGCGCGCACCGAGCTCGAGACCGCCCTCGAGCGCTACACTGAACTCTACGATTTCGCCCCGGTCGGCTACTTCACGATCGATCGGGCCGGCCGGATCCACGAGGCGAACCTCACCGGGGCCTCCATGCTCGGCCTCCCGCGTGCCGAACTCCTGCGGCGCCAACTGACGGACTTCGCCGCCCCCGCGAGCCGCCCCCGCCTCGCCGAATTTCTCGATGCCGTGTTCGCCCAGCCGGGCAAACAGGCGTGCGAAGCGCTGCTGCTGAAGATCGACGGTTCCTCCTTCTGGGCGGATCTGCAGGCCGCCTCCGTGGTCCGGATCTCGCAGGGCCGCCGGCAATGGTGCCGCGTCGCGGTCTCGGACATCGCGGCGCTGAAGCGCGCCGAGGAGGCGCAGCGCCGGGTGGAGTCGCTCGCGCTCGCGTATCAGTCGGCCAACCGCGAGATCGTCCGGCGGCGCCAGGCGGAGGTCGCCCTGCGGGAGAGCGAGCAGACGCAGCGCCGGCTCCTGGAGGACGCCCGCGAGATGCAGGGCCATCTCCGGCGCCTGACCCACCGCACGATCCTCGTGCAGGAGGAGGAGCGGAAGCGCATCAGCCTGAAGTTGCACGACGAGATCGCGCAGGTGCTCGCCGGCATCAGCGTGCAGCTTTCCGCCCTGGAGGCGGCCGCCGCCAGCCGGCCGCAGGATCTGCCGCGCCGGATCCGCCGGACCCGCCAGATCGTGGGCCAGTCGATCCGCATCGTCCATCGGTTCGCGCGCGACCTGCGCCCCGCCCAGCTCGACGACCTCGGGCTCATCCCCGCGCTCCGGTCCTTCGTCAAGGAGCTCGCGGCCCGCACCGACCTGAGCATCCGGTTCTCCGCCTTCGCCGCGGTGGAGCAGCTCGACAGTATCCGCCGCACGGTGTTCTATCGCGTCGCGCAGGAGGCGCTGACCAACGTCGTCCGCCACGCCGCCGCCCGGAACGTCGCGGTGCGTATCCGAAAATGCGCGGGCGGCGCCCGGCTCGAGATCCGCGACGACGGGCAGTCGTTCCCCGCCGAGCGCCTGCTCGCGGCGCAACACGACGGGCGCATCGGCCTCGCCGGCATGCGCGAGCGCGTGGAGATGGTGGGCGGCACCTTCGAGATCGTCTCCACCCCCGGCTCCGGCACTGTCGTGAGAGCCGAGATCCCCTTCGTGGCGCCGGCCGGGCTCGGTCTCCCGCTGGATCCCCCGCCGGCCTGAGGCGGCGCGATGCCGGCGAGGGCCGGCTCACCGAGGCAAACGGGGGCAGCCGAGCGAGCATCGTAGCCACCGACGGTTCGGCGCTCGTCTCTCGTCGACCTCGTCAGGGCCGACGCTGTTTTTGAGTCGGCGCGCCGGTCTGTCGGAGTCGGGGCATTTAGGGTGGGTTTCACCCCATAGAGCCGCTCCCGGTTCGGGTCTATGCTGCCCCTGACTGCAAGACACGGAGGCTGTCGCCGCACCCGGCGCCGCCTCCTCCGCTCCGTCCCAGCAAACCCGGCATGGGCCGCCTCCCTCCCTATGAGAAACGAATACCTCGCCGCCGCCTCCAAGATCATCGACGACCCCTATGTCCTGGTGAACGTCATCTCGATGCGCGTGAAGATGCTCCGGCGCGGCGCGCGACCGCTCGTGGAGTCGCTCGAAAAACTGGAGCTCGAGGATGTCGCCCTGCGCGAAGTCATCGAAGGCAAGATCACCTACGAACTGGGCACCCCTCCCGCCCGCCACCGTTGAACCCGCACGCTCATGCTTCCCAACCATACCGAATTCCTCGAAGCGATCCGCACCCATAAGCTGGTCCGCCTCGCCTTCTACTCGCTCCCCGACCAAGGCACGGTGGACCGCGAATGCGCTCCGCTGGACTACGCCCCCGCGGCGTCGGGCACTCCACAGAACCGCTACTGGGTGTGGGATCCGGCCCGCACCGCCGGCACCAACCCGCTCGGCCTGTTGTCCGACCAGATCGTGAGCTGCGACGTGCTCGGCAAGCACTTCGACCCCGCGAGCTACCCGATCGCCGCCGCGCTCCGCGCCGGGGCCGCGGGCGCCGGGGCCCCGCCTCCCGCGCCCCGGGCTTCCAACTCACCATCCTGAGGCTTCCCATGGAAACCGCACTTGCGGGACCGGCCGGAACGCCGAGCGTGCTCCCGCCGCCCGCCCGGCACCCTCCGCCCCCGGCCAGACTCCACACCGTGCACTCGGCCGATCTGACCGTATCCGAACTTCGGTACCGCCGCCTGTTCGAGGCCGCGCACGATGGTATCCTGCGGGTGGATCCGGAGACCCGCCGCATCGTCGATGTGAACCCGTTCCTCGTCGGCTTCCTCGGTTACACCCACGAGGAGTTCCTCGGGAAGGAACTCTTCGAGATCGGCCTGCTCAAGGACGAGGCGGCCAGCCAGGCCGCCTTCCGGGAACTCCAAGCGGTCGGATACATCCGCTACGACGACCTGCCGCTCGAGACCAGGGACGGCCGCCGCGTCGACGTGGAGTTTATCAGCAACCTCTATCGCGAAGGGGGCCGGCAGATCATCCAGTGCAACATCCGGGACATCACCGCGCGCAAACGTTCCGACTCGGCCCTCCAGGAGAGTGAGCGCCGGTTCAAGCTCGTGGCCCGGGCCGTCAGCGATGTGGCCTGGGACTGGGACCTCACGACCGGCGACCTGTGGTGGAACGAAGGACTCGCGGATACCTTCGGCTACTCCACCAGCGAAAGCGGGCCCGGCCTCGAGTCGTGGACGCGGCACATCCACCCGGAGGACCTCCGCCGCGTGGTCGACGGCATCCACGAGGCCATCGCCGGCGGCGCTGAGGCATGGAAGGATGAATACCGGTTTCTGCGCAAGGACGGCCGCACCGCCGTGGTGCTTGATCGGGGCTTCATTCTGCGCAACGGCGCCGGCGAGGCGGTCCGCGTCGTGGGGGGCATGCAGGACCTCACCGAGGCGCGTAAGCTCGAGGCGCAATACCTCCGCGCCCAGCGGATGGAGAGCATCGGCACGCTCGCGGGCGGGATCGCCCACGACTTCAACAACGTGCTCACCCCGATCATGATGTCGATCGAGCTGCTGCAGCCGGACTGCGGCAGCGACCCGGAGCGCGCGGCGTTGCTCGACTCCATCCGGATCAGCTGCCATCGCGGCGCCGCGCTCGTGCGCCAGGTGCTCTCGTTCGCCCGCGGGTTCGAGGGCCGTCGCCGGCCCGTCAGTCCGCGGCTCCTCATCTCCGAACTCCAGGGGCTGCTCGCCAGCACCTTTCCACTCAACATCGCGACGGTCGTCCACGTGGCGGACGATGTTTGGGACGTCAACGGCGACCCCACGCAGCTGCAGCAGGTGCTGCTCAACCTCGCCGTCAACGCCCGCGATGCCATGCCCGAGGGCGGCACGCTCACCTTCACGGCCGGCAACATCGTGCTCGACAGCCAGTACGTGGGGACGAGCCGCGTCGCCAATTCCGGCAACCATGTGCTCTTCCGGGTCACGGATACGGGCCCGGGCATCCCGCTGGAGATCCGCGAGCGCATCTTCGACCCGTTCTTCACGACCAAGGAACCCGGCCACGGCACGGGGCTCGGCCTCGCGACGGTGCATGCGGTCGTCAAGAGCCACGCCGGCTCGGTGTCGGTGGAGTGCGAGCCGGGCCAGGGTACGACGTTCAGCATCTTCCTCCCGGCCGCCGCGTCGCAGACCGCCGCCCGGCCCCTGCGCGCCGCGGCCGACGCGATCCCACGCGGCCACAACGAACTCGTGCTCGTGGTCGATGACGAGGCCGCCATCCGGCACATCACCCAGCGCACGCTCGAGGCCCACGGTTATCGCGTGCTGACCGCCGCCGACGGAGCGCAGGCGGTCGCCCTCTACACCCAGCGGGGCTCTGAAATCGCGGTCGTACTCACGGACCTGATGATGCCCGTGATGGATGGAGCGGCGGCCATCCACGCGCTCCGCAGTCTCAACCCGGCCGTGCGGATCATCGCCGTGAGCGGGCTGGACAGCGCCGCCTCTGCCGCGGCGGGGAGATCGCCGGGGACGCGCGATTTCCTGAGCAAGCCCTATACGGCCCAGACGTTGTGTGCGCGGTTGCGCGACGTGCTCGACCGCCCCGAGGCACCGTGACCGGGCTCGTATCCTGACAGGAAAAGGCAGTCGACGCTCGACCCTCGTCTGCCTCGCGACGGCTCAGGTTGGATAGCCGAAACGGTCGTGCACTTGGGCGGCGTCGAGCGCGAGGGAGGCCTGCAGCAGACCCGCGGCGGCACGGTCGGCGGAAGCCTTGAGCAGGCGGTCGAACTGCGAGGGGGGGACCGCCACGCCATCGCAACGGATTGCCGTGATGCACGCGCCGGAGGAGAGGAGTTGCGAGAGCGTCGCCTCGACCTCGCTGCGTTCGCTGGCGTTGCGCGTGAATTGGCGTCCACGCCGGAGCTCGAAGGGTCGGTAGTCGACGGCGTAGAGGTGGCTCGCCGTCGACTCTGTGGGGGCTGGCTTTGGTACCGGCATGGTGCGCTCAGGCTGCTTTGCGATGCTCCATGCCCTTGAGGAAGCCTTCGAACAGGCAGCGGTGTTTCTCTTCGTCGGCGAGGATGCGCACCGCGAGGTCGGCTGTCACGGGGTCGTGGCCGTCGGCGGCGCCGATGATCGCCTCGTAGAGCGCAATGGCGTCGCGCTCGGCGTCGAGCACCCCGCGGACCACGTGGTGGAGGTCGGTCGGATCAGCCGAGGGTTGGAGCGACTCCTGGTTGCGCACGAGTGCGAGCGAGCCGGGCGGGCAGACACCGAGCTGCTTCAGGCGGTGGGCGATCTTCTCCGCGTGGCCGAGCTCATCGGCGATATCGTCGGCGAGCGCCTCGACGATCTCCTGGGCGCGGAGGCCGTCGAGCCACACGGAGTTGGCGAGGTAGTTCTGGACGGTTTCCAGCTCGGCCGCGTAGGCCTTCTGGAGCAACGGGATGACGGTGTTGGATTTCATTGTATCGAGGATGCGGTGTGCGTGAGGGGGACGTTCGGTTGCGCAGTGCGGAGCAGGACGACGATAGCCGGATTCGCGCTGCGCCAACATGGGGTCTAACCCGCCCCCCCGGTCGATTCACGGAGGCGGTGTTCAGCGGTCTCGCTGCAGACGAGGGGCGAGTGTCGAGGGACGAGTGCCGACACGGCGGCGGCACGATGCCACGCGCTCGTTCGTTCCGGTCTGTCTTCCGGTGCTCGGGCTCTCGTCACTCGCCACTCGGCGCTCGACTGACCGATTCGAGCTCAGGTCAGGCCCACGCGGCAGCCGTGCGCGCTGAAACCGGCCCCGAAGGTGGCGAGCCACCAGTCTCCGGATGCGTCGGGCGCGCCGTCGCGCAACGCCCGTTCGAGCGCGAACAGCACCGAGGGGCTGCTCAGGTTCCCGCACTCCCGCAACACCGCCCGGCTGGCGGAGAGATCGAACCCCGGGCACCGCCGCTCGATCGCATCGAGCACGTCGCGCCCGCCGGTGTGCGTCACGAGGCGAACGATGGGGCGGGCGCCGGGCCGGTCGCGTTCGCCGGTGAGCAACTGGTCCACGGCCGCGGCCGCCAGCGCCGGCACCGTGGGATGGAGCAGGTTGCGCAGTCTGCCCTCCCGCAGCTCGAACCGCAGCCGCTCGCGAAACTCGGGTTGGTGCACCGTACTGAAATTGCCACACCGCAGGCCGGAGGGCCCGGGCACGCTGCGCCAGATCGTCGCCGCGGCGCCGTCGCCAAACAGGCAGGCGCTCACCAGCACGCCCGGATCATCGTCGAGATAGAAAGCCGCCGAGCACACCTCCACCGCCACGCAGGCGACCGTCGCGCCCGGTTGCGCCGCCAGAACCGCGTCCGCCGCGCGCAGGGTAGGGATCGCGGCACCACAGCCCGCCCCGACCAGATCCTGCAGGAAGGCGTCCGCCCGCAGCCCGAGCTGCTCGGCCACATAGCTGGTCAGGCCCGGGCAGAGGTATCCGGTGCAGGTGCAGATCAGCAAGGCGTCGAGCTGCGCTCCGACCAGTCCGGCCTGCACGAGCGCCACGGCCAGGGCCCGGGCGGCCAGCGCCGGCGCCGCTGCGCGGAACGCCGCGTTGAGCTCGTCGGCGGTGAGCGAGAACACGCGGGCGATGTCGGGCAGGGCGAAGTGGCGGGTGGCGATCCCGTTGTCCCGCTGCAACACGGCGCGGAGCGTCGCCAAAGAGCGGGTACTCAGGCGCCGGCCTTCCGCCGAGTGCTGGACCAGCGCCCAGCATTCGGCCTGGGTGAACGGGGTGGGGGGGAGGGCGGTGGCGAGGGCGTGCAGGTACATGGGGTCAGTGCAGGAGGCGGTACAGCAGAGCGGTGGGCAGAAGGCCAGTACGCGCCGCCGCCCCCAGCAGGAGCTGCAGCGGACCGTGCAGGAGAAAGGGATGCAGCAGGGTCGCGCGGCGCAACCGGCCCGCGAACTCCGTGCGGAGCGATTCCCGGATACCGTGCGTCGTCTCCGCCCAGCTGCACCCGCCCCGCGACCAGCCGACGAGCGGGTCGAGGGCCCGCGCCGCGCCCGTGAGGGCGATGGTCATGCCGTTGCCGGTGAACGGGGGGATCATCCCGCCGGCGTCGCCCAATTGCAGCCCGGCACCGGACGCGACCCGCCGGGCGAAGGCGAAACCCGCCACCGCGCACGCCGAGCCGGGCCGCCGCGGGGCTGCGGCGAGGCGTTCCGCCAATTGGCCCAGGCCGCTCGCCCGCAGATAGGTGGCGAGCGCCCCCTCGCGCTCGACGCGCAAACCCGCGCGACGCCGGAACAAGCCGCAGACATTCGTCCAGCCGTCCTCCACCCGCGACACGCCGACATAGGCGTGGTCGCCCAAGTGCACCTCGAGACCGGTCGCCGACACCAGATCCCGGACATGCACCTTCAGCCCCAGCCAGGGCGAAGCGCCGCTGGGGGCGCGCCCGCGCGCATCCACCCAGCCGGAATCGTCGGGCGGCAGGACGTGGCGTGTACGTGGGAGGAGCTGCCCGCCCCCGGCGACGAACTGTTCGGCCAGCCGGGCGTCGAGGGCGAAACGGCTGATCGCCCGCGCGGGGACCGGCAGGGCGTGCCGGGCGATGACGCGTTCGCGGAGAAACCACGTCACGTCGTGGTGGAGACTGGCGCCGGCGAACGCGGCGCCGATGCCCAGTCGCGCGATGGTGGTGTCGTCGAGACCGGCGAGGAACTCGCCGCAGACGCGATGCCGGGGGTAGTCGCCCGCCTCGTAGATCGTGGCAGCGACCCCCGCGCGCCCCAGGGCGATGCCGAGCGCCAGCCCCGCCAGCCCGCCCCCGACGATCCGGACTGGGAGCGAAGCACTCATATCCTGCGTTCGGCGACAAAACGCGCGGCGCCCCGCCAGGTCTCGTGCGCCTGCCAGCTCCAGACGGCGGGATCGAGCTGGAGCAGGCGCGGCAGTTCATCGCGGCGAAAGCCCGCGCTGATGCTCACCCGCCCGTCGTGACGGGTCACCGGATGCGCGTTGATCAGGAGGTTTGTCAGTGCCAGCAGCCGCCGGGTGCGGTGCGTGCGCAGCGGCTCGCTCGCGACGATCACCCGCGCATGGCGGTTGAGTTCGCTCCCGACGGTGGCGAGTTGCGCGGCATCGAGATGGTGGAAGAAGAGATTACCGATCACGACCGGGAACCCGTGCCAGTCGGTGAACCGGAGTACATCGGTCTGGAACCAACGCCCTGCGGGTGGCCAGCACTCCGGGCGCCGGCAGCGGTCGAGCCCGGCCAATCCGGTGCCGGCCGGGTCCAGGCTCCGGCCGAGTTCGCCCGTGCCGGCGCCAAGCTCCAGCAGGTTCTCATTCGGTAGCCGGCGGAGTTGCACCACTTTCCGGAACCAGGAGCCGCTTCCGAGCAGCCGGTTGATGAGCCGCAGGTCCCGGCGGGACGCGCGGGCGGCCGGGGCGTCCTCGGGGAGGAAGTCCAGATGCTCCAGCCCGATGGACCGCGTGGGATTCACCGCGAGGCAGGCGACCTCGGGTGCCTGCCGGCAGTCCGAACGGTCGGCGGTGGCGGGGCGATGTTCACACAGCAAGGCGGGTCAACCGCTGGAATCGCCGGCGCCGACCGCGGCGACGGCGGGCTGCGCCACGTCGTTTTTCGTCGTCTGGCGAAGGTCGTCCTTGGTGAGGTTCACGGACACCGTGGACTCCTCGTAGCTGATCCGACGAATGTGCTCGGGCAGGATGAGCACCGGCTTGCCGGCATACCAGTGGCCGGTCTCGACGACGACCTCCCGGATGGCCCAGCTCCAGATTTCAACCATGAAATCGGATACGGTCCCGAACGGCCCGTCGGTGGTCTGGATCTGGTAGCCGGTCACGGCTTTCGTACTGCGGAGGTGGATCTCGTCGCGGTGCGCCGGCTCGGGCCGCAGGAGGTTCTCCGGAAGCGGCGTGGGCGGCGTCACCGGGAAGGTGGCGGAACCCCACAGCCCGCCGCCCTCCCAATAGGTCGGCCAGCCGTAGTAGCGGAAGTAGTCCTGCTCGTACTGGCGGGACACCGGCCGGTGGGTCTCGATCGAGGGGCAGTCTGCGATCTGCTTGCGCGTCAGGTGCACGCGGAGCGAGCCGTAGTCGGAGTCCGACCGTCCGAACCCCTGCGGGCCGAACGCATGGGGCGACAGCAGCACCTGATGGCCCGTGAGCCAGGTCCCGGTGTCGACGACGACATAGCGGATCGCCCAGGTGAGGTCGTCGAAATAGAAGTCCTGCACATGGCCGATCTCACCGTCCGAGGCGCGGAGTTTGCGGCCGTAGAGTTGTTTGAGGTCTTGGTACATAAGGAAATCCCGGTTCTGCAGTGGATCGGCGGCTCCGTGGTGGAACCGCCGGTGGCTTGCCGTGGGGCAGGGTACGCCCCGCAGGGCTTCCCGGCCCAGGGGGTGAAACCCGCCATGCGGGGCCGCGACCGGTCGGCCGCGGGCGACGCTCAGTTCCAGTAGCCTTCGGTGAACTTGTAGGCGTTGCCCTGCGGCTCCCAACGCGGCATCACCCACTGCGCGCCGGTGTAGGGCGGCAGCTCCCAATGTCCGGCCATCCACTCGTAGCGGTTGTTTCGCCACGTCCAGTAGCCGGCGAGCCAGTGGTGCTGGGCTGTCGGCTGGGCCTGCACGACCTCCTGCTGGGGCGCCGGCGGCGTCTGCGTCACGATGGTCGTGCTCACGACCGGCGAGCTCACGGCGGCATAGGCCTGGCCGGGCGCGACGGCGGTCGGAGTCGTGGTGGTGGTGGTGGTCATGGTCGCACGGCTCGCGGTGGACGGCGGGGGCGCCGACACCACGTGCGACACCGGCTCGCTCGCACAACCGGCCAGCAGGCCGACGGCACCGCAGCACAGGAGGAGGGAAGTGCGCCGGGAGAGCGTGAGGACGGCCGCCAGCGGGGCCGGGGAAACAGGCAAGGGTGTTTTCATTTCGTGCAGAGTACGCCCGTCGCCGGTTCCCCGCCATGGGGTGTTCTAGGTATCTTGGTGTCCAGGCTTCGGTGACAGGCGGACCGCCGGACGGGCCGGCGATCCGGGGGTGGTCAGCCGTCCACCATGAAGCCCACCTTGATGGTCACCTGCCAGCGGTGGACTTTGCCCTTCTCGATGGTGCCGCGCGATTCGACCACCTGAAACCAGCAGAGGTTCTTGATGGTCTTGTGGGCGCGCAGGACGGCCTTCTCCACCGCATCCTCGATGGACGTGGTGGAGGTGCCGGTGAGTTCGATCAGCTTGTAGACGTGGTCTTTCATGAGGGGAGTGCCCTGCGCCGCGCCGCGGCTTCGGGCGGGTGGCTCACTTGCAGCCGCAATCGCGGTTGAACTCCTAGACGGCCTTTTCGACCGCTTCGCGGGATTCGCCGGTGCGCTTCTGGATGCGCCCGAGCAGCTCCTCCTGCTGGCCCTCGACATACTGCAGATCGTCGTCGGTGAGCTTGGCCCACTTCTGCTTCAACTTGCCCTTGGTGATGTTCCAGTCGCCTTTGATTTCGAGTGTGGTCATGGTGTGTTCTCCTCTGCGGTTCACGGAGCCGTGTGCTCCCGAAGGGGAAGCCCGGCCGGACCCGTGGCCGACGGTTGGTACCGCCGGTTCTCCAGCGTAGCCCACGGGTGGCCCGCCCGAAATGGGCTGAAACCCTACCGGCCCTACCGGCCCGGTCGCGGGGCTCTCGTTGCGGACTGCTCCTCGCGGGTAACACCCCATGGTCCGCCGTCGTGTTTCGGTGCATGGTTCCACGCCGACACACCCACAACCACCCCCGGCCGACCGCGGCCCAGCGCCATGAAAAACAATCCCACGCTTCCTCCCTTCGTCCCCACGCCCCGTGAGTCGGACATCCGCGAATACGCCTTTCATCTCTACGAGCAGAGCAACTGCGCTGCCGGCCACGATCTCGACAACTGGCTCGAGGCCACGGCCTGCCTGCAGGCGAACATTCCCTACCATCGCTCCGCCACCCGGTTGCATGCCCACATCAACGAGCGGGAGCTCGCGAAGGTCCAAGCCGCGGGCCACGCGGAGGAGAGCGTCGCGGTCGCCGGAACCGTGATCAGCCCCCGCGTCGAGCGGACGAGCGACGAGAGCTCACCAATCGAGGACAAACCGGGGCGCACCAGCGACTCGGATCCTGTCACCGACGGCTCGGCACTCGTCCTTGGACAGGCCGGCCCCGGTCTGCCTCGCCCCGCCTGAGTCCCGCGCAAGCCTCCGCGTGCCTCCCGCGCCACGCCGGTCCGCTCGAGGGCGGCCGGCGTTCTCCATGTGGTCTGCGTCGGCCGGCGGCTGTCCCGCTTGTCACGCCGCGTCCGAGACCGCGGGCGGGCCGACTTCCGCGGCGCGGCGCCGCTTGTTCCGCACCAGCTTCACCAGCTCCAGCGCCGCCAGCGGGATCGCGCCCAGCGCGAGCAGGATCAGGGAATCACCGAACGGCAGATACGAGGTCTTCAGGAAACGGCCCAGCACCTCGCTGTGATGGCTCCATACCTGCAGACCGAAGGAGGCGACCACGACGAGCACCAGGTTCACGTTCGTGAACAGCGAAATGCGCCAGACCGGCTTGGTCTCGCTGCGCGCGCCGAAGGAGCGTAGCAACTCGGCGAACACAAGCACCGTGAAGGCGGCCGCCCGGGCCGTCTCCAGCGTGTCCGTGCGCAAAACATAGAGGTACACTGCAAACGCCACCCCGGCCGTGAGCAGGCCGGTGAAGGCCATCGTGCGGAGAAAGCCGCGGTCGGTGATGCGCTCGGCCCGGCCCCGCGGGTGGCGCTTCATCACCTCGGGATCGATGGGATCGGTCGCGAGGCACAGCGCGGGCAGCCCGTCGGTGACGAGATTGATCCACAACAGATGGATCGGCAGCAGCGGCATCGGCAACCCGACGATCACGCAGACGGTCATCAGCAGGAGTTCGCCGGTGTTTCCGGCCAGCAGATACTGCAGCGTCTTGCGGATGTTGTCGTAGATGCCCCGGCCCTCCTCCACGGCGGCGACGATGGTGGCGAAGTTGTCGTCGGTGATGATCATGTCCGCGGCCTCCTTGGTTACCTCGGTGCCGGCCCGGCCCATCGCGATGCCGATGTCGGCGCCCTTGATCGCGGGCGCGTCGTTCACGCCGTCGCCCGTCATCGCGACCACCGCATCGTTGGCCTTCAACGCGCGGATGATGCGCAGCTTGTGCTCCGCGGTCACGCGGGCGTAGACCGCGATCTCCGGCACGCGGCGGCGCAGCTCGTCCTCGGACAGCTTCTCCAGCTCGACGCCCGCGACGGCGACGTCCTGCGCCGAGGCGATGCCGATCTCGCGGGCGATGGCGGTCGCCGTCGCGGGGTGGTCGCCCGTGATCATCACGACGCGGATGCCGGCGGCCCGGCAGGTCGCGACCGCCGCCTTGGCTTCGGCGCGCGGCGGATCGTACATGCCCGCGAGGCCGACGAAGACCAGGTCGCGTTCCACCGTCTCGGCGGTGAGGGCGTCCGGGGCGAGGTCTCCGGCCAGATCGCGGCGGGCCGAGCCCAGCACCCGCAAGGCCTGCTGCGCGTACGCGGTGGTTTGCGCGTGGATGCGCTGCCGATCCTCGTCCGTCAACGCGCGCACGCCCTCGCTCGTGAAGAGCTGCGTGCAGCGCTCCAACAGGGGGCCGGGCGCACCGTTGACGAAGGCGCGCAGTTTCCCGTCGGGCAGGCGGCGGATGACCGCGCTGCGTTTCCGGTCGGACTCGAAGGGGATCTCGTGGTGCTTGGGCCATTCCTGCTCGATCCGGTCGCGATCACCACCGGCCTTGAGCCCGGCCGTGAGCAGGGCGCCTTCGGTCGGATCGCCGACCGTCTTCCACGCACCGCCCTCCTCGCGGAGGTGGGCGTTGTTGCAGCCCAGCAACACCGCCGCGAGCTCGCGCAGCGGCGCGCGCTGCGGTTCCTCCACCTGCCTGCCCTCGAAGCGCACTTCGCCCTCCGGCCCATAGCCCTCGCCCGTGACTTCGTAGCTGCGATCGGCCACCCAGAGCGCGCGCACGGTCATCTCGCCGACGGTCAGCGTGCCCGTCTTGTCGGTACAGATCACGTTCGTCGACCCGAGCGTCTCGACCGCCGCCAGCTTGCGCACGAGCGCGCGGCGCCGTGCCATGCGCATCACGCCGACCGAGAGCGCCACCGTGACCACCGCCGGCAAGCCCTCCGGCACCGCGGCCACGGCGAGGCCCACCGAGCTCATGACCAGCTCCAGCAGCTTCGTCCCCCGCAGCAGCCCCAAGCCGAAGAGCAGCGCCACGATGCCCAGCGCCGCCCAGACCAGCACCCGGCCGAACGACTCCAGCTTCTGCTCGAGCGGTGTGCCCTGGTCTGCTCCCGCCTCCTCGAGCAAGCCGGCGATGCGGCCCAGCTCCGAGTTCATCGCCGTGCCCACCACCACCGCCTGTCCCGTGCCGGTGGCGACACCGGTGCCCATGAAGACCAGGTTGGAGCGATCCCCCAGCGGCACGTCGCCGGAGGGCAGCGCCTCGGGCCGCTTCACGACGGCCTCCGATTCCCCGGTGAGCGCCGCCTCGATGCACGACAGGGAGGCGGCCTGCAGCAGGCGCCCGTCGGCGGCGACCAGATCGCCCGCCTCCAGCACCAGGATATCGCCGCCGACAATGCCCGCGGCCGGGATCACCACCACTTGGCCACCGCGGCGGACTTTCGCCTGCGGGGCGGTCATCTTCTTGAGCGCGGCAATG
>JAHFTC010000058.1:22279-25871 GCA_023269585.1 Opitutaceae bacterium | reverse complement strand
GGGCGAAATACGCCTCGCACTGCTGCTCCGTCGTGCGCAGGTCGTAGGGATCGCGCGCGGCCTTCAGCAGCGCGGCGCGGTCGATCTCGCCGAGCAGGAACGCTTGGATCGCGGCCGGCCACGCCAGCCCGGCGGCGAGCCGGTTCTGCGCGAGCCAGGCGCGGTCCGGCGCACCACGGCGCAGGCCGGCGAGATACCCGAAGATCACCTCGTAAGCCCGGTTGGGATTCTCCGGGGCGCCGGCCCGGAAAAGCGTCTCGGCGTCGGCGAACGCGCCCTCCCCGTACCGGAACACCGCGAGCGATGAACGCAGGTATTCGTCCTTCGGATCCCGCTGCGCGACTTCGCCGAACAACGCCTCCGCCTCGTCCGTCCGCCCGAGCTTCCCGAGCACCGTCGCGCGATCGATCATCCAGCCCACGTGGCGCGGCTGGAGCTTGAGCGCCTCGTCGAGGTCCGTGAGCGCCGCGGCGAAACGGCCGGCGTTGCTGCCCGCGATCGCGCGGATCCGCAGGTGCTGCGCGCGCAACGCGGCGTTGTCTCCCGCCGCCTGGATCCAGAGCGATTCGCGGGCGTACTCGCGCACCGCGTGGTCGGCCAACAACGGGTGGATCGCCGGATCCATCCCGACCAGCACATCCTCGGGGCGCTCCTGCGGCCGGGTGAGCATGAAGCCCGGCAGCCGCCCGCTCTCGACCTTCGCCAGGATCGCCGACGCCTCCGCCGGCGCCAGCACCAGCGGCAGCGTCGCGCGCACAAATTCGATGTCCGCCGGCGCGAGGAAACCGCGGCGGGCGGACACCGCCCGGCCCGCGACCATCGCCAGCTCCCCCACCCCGAGCTGCCGGGCCAGGGCGGCAAACCGCACCAGCTCGCGCTGCTCGAATGCGCGGTCCTCGTCGACCAGCAGCGTCCACAGCCGGCCGAACTCGGCCGCCGCCTCGCGGTCCGCCGCGTAACGCACGGCCGCGACGGGATTGACGCGCCCCAGCTGTGCCAACTCCTTGGCGACATGGGCCCGCACGGCCGGGCCGAGCGGGATCGGCACGTTGTCGTCGCCGGAGATGGAGCCGGGCTTGAAACCGGCGCGGCTCTGCAGCAGGGCCTCGAGCGCGAACCCGTCGGCCGGCCACTCGCGCACGATCTTCGCCAGCCCCGCCTCGCGGGCGCGGCGGCTGTCGCCCCACGCCTTCTCCAGCTCGCGGAGCTGGTCGAGCCGGCGGAAGGCGGCCCAGTGCGTGCGCGCCTGCTGCGTGAACCAGAAGACGCGCTCCTGGACGTTGAGCGGCAACGCCTGCGCGCCGACGGTGAGCACCATCGACGAGCGGAAGATCTCGCCGGCCTCCAGCAGGAGGCTGGCGTGCAACATGAGCAGGCTGGAGTCGCGCGGGTCGAACTCGAACCAGGCGTGCCAGAAATTTGGATTCCGCACGGTCACGCGGTCGACCTCGTCGACGTTCAGCCGGTCGCGGCCCTCGCGCTCGGCCCGGGCGAACGCCTCGGCCAGGTCGCGGCGCAGCGCCGCCACGCCCGGCGCCTGCTCGGCGGGCAGGTTGGTGTAGAACCCGAGGATGTCGTCGGCCTCGGCGCGGCCCTCGCTGCGGGCGTTCTGGTACGAGGTGCGGAACGCCTCGGTCGCGGCGGCCACCGGCGCCGGCTTCGGCGCGGTGGTCACGCATCCGGTCTGCAACGCCGCCGCGCAGAGGGCGACCAGCAGCGCGCGACCTGAGGGGGGAACGGGAGACGTCATGGCTGGGAGGCGGGGCCGGGCGGGGCGACCACCCGGCAGGGCAGCAGCGCGGCGTCCTGCATGCCGTGGATGATCTTCTTGTCGGGCGGGCAGAACGTGGCGAGGGCCCCGCCGAGCCGGGCCTGGCCGCTAGTAACGAAATAGTACGGACAGAGGCGCAGCCGCCCCTCGTGCTCGTGGGCGTGGCCGTGCGCGTCGAACAACGGATGCTTCCCGCGGCGCGGTTTGCGGTAGCGCTGGAGCAGGTGAAGGTGGGTGCCGGCGCGGGCGATGGCGCCCTCGAGCGCCCTCTGCCACTCCTCGCGCGAGCAGTCGCTGCCGAGGGTGACGCTGCGGGCGCCCCACGCGCTCTCGTCGTAGCCGGAGATCTTGATGATGAGGTCGCGCTCCTTCTGCGAGGCCGCGGCGAGCTGGCGCCAGTCGTAGATCGGGCGGCCGCCGACCTGCGGCGCGTCGAGCACGGCGCTGGGCGGCAGCGGCGCGGGGTCGATCGCCCACGACTCCGGAATCAGGGCACGCAGCGTGCGCCGCGCGCCCCGCGAGAGGTTCTCCGCCCAGAAGTCCTGCAGCAGGTGGTGGTGGAAGAGCGCGAGCGCGAGCTTCTCCTCCTGGAACGGCCGCAGCGGCGGCGCGATCACCACCTCGCCGCCGGCCCACGCCTCGAGCAGGTGCGGCGCGCAGGCGACGTTGGGCAGGTCGAAGAGCTCGAAGAACCGGTAGACGATGTCGATGCGCTCGGGCGTGCCCTCGCTGTCGAAATACACCGCGCCGCTGAGCGGGAACACCTGCTCCGGCCGCAGACACAGCACCCGGCGCCCCCGCAGCTGGAGCTGCCCGGCGAGCCACTCCATCTCGGGCCGGTAGGTGGCGGCCTCCTCGCTCACAACGAGCGCGATGGTCGGGTTCGGCTTGCCCGGCGCGAGCGCGACCAGCGCCGCGTAGAAGCCCTCGATCATCGCCTCGCCCGCGCCAAGGATCCCGCCGACCACGGCAGACGAGGAGGGTTGAGCGGTTGAAGCGGTGGCACCGGCAACGCCCGCGTCACCGCCGGCCGGCTTTGGCGTTTGGGCTTTGGAGTCTGGAATCTTCCCCTCGTAGAGCCGGTTGAGGAACGCCGTGAGGCCAATGCCGCCGGGCACGGAGTCGAGCTCGGTGAGCGCCCAGCCCTCGTCGGTCAGCAGCAGGTCGGGCCGCAGGACCGGCGGGAGCGCGCCGCGCTGGCGGGCGTCGCGGGCGTGGGCGAGCAGCCCCGGGGGTTTGCCGCGGTCGAGGTATTCAGCAACCCAGGGCGCGAGCAGCGGCTTGTTGCGCAGGAGGTTCTTCCCGGCATGCGAGCGCAGGTAGAGGTTCTCCAGCGCCTGATGGAACTCCAGGCACGCCTGCCCGATCTGCTCCAGCTCGGCGACCTGCGCCGGGGTGAGCGGCCAGGCCGCGGGCGAAAGCCGCCACGTCTTCGCCTCGAAGAGCGGCTGCGCCTCCAGCGCGGAACGGATGGCGGCGTGGGTGAGCATCGGAAGATTTTCGATTTTGGATTGCCGATTTTCGATTGCGGCCCCGGGCCAGCACCACTGCCGACGCGCCAATCGCAAATCGGCAATGGGAAATCGAAAATCCTCAGTCCTCCATCTTGATGTCCTTGTTGCGGTGGCGGGGGGAGCCGGCGCGCAGCCAGCCGTTGACGAACCGGTCGAGGTCGCCGTCCAGCACGGCGTCGACATTGCTCGTCTCCACGCCGGTGCGCAGGTCCTTGACCATTTGGTACGGCTGGAGGACGTAGCTGCGGATCTGGCTGCCCCAGCCGATCTCGCCCTTCTCGCCGTAGAAGCGCTCCATCTCGCTGCG
>JAHFTC010000058.1:0-22269 GCA_023269585.1 Opitutaceae bacterium | reverse complement strand
CGCGGTTCTTGATCTGCGAACGCTCGTTCTGGCAGACGACCACCAGCCCGGTCGGGATGTGCGTGAGGCGGACCGCCGAGTCGGTGGTGTTGACGCCCTGGCCGCCCTTGCCGGAGGAGCGGTAGACGTCGACACGAATGTCCGTCTCGGGGATCTCGATATTGATGTCCTCGTTGATCTCGGCGATCACGTCGACGGCGCAGAAGGAGGTGTGGCGGCGCTTGTTGGCGTCGAACGGGCTGATGCGCACGAGGCGGTGGACGCCGCGCTCGGCCTTGGCGTAGCCGTAGGCGTTCTCGCCCTTGATCATCATGGTGGCCTTGGTGATGCCGGCTTGGTCGCCGGCCTGCACATCCTGCAGCTCGACGGTGAAACCGCGGCGCTCGGCCCAGCGGTTGTACATGCGGAAGAGGATGTCGGCCCAGTCGTTGGACTCGGTGCCGCCGGCGCCGGACTGGATCGAGAAGATGGCGTTGTTCTTGTCGAACTGGCCGGTGAGGAAGGAGGAGATCTCGAGCTCGTCGAGCTCGGTGACCATCGCGGCGACGGTCGTCTCGACCTCCTGCTCGTACAGCTCCTTCTCGCCCGCGGAGGCGGCCTCGACGAGCTCGAGCATCACGCCGAGGTCGTCGACCTTCTTCTGGAAGGCCACGACGGGCAGCACGGCCCGCTTCATCGTGTTCAGTTTTACGATATGGGCCTGCGCCTTCTCCTGGCTGTCCCAGAACGAGGGCGCGCCCATCTGGCCCTCGAGCGCCTCGATCTCACGCTGCTTTTGTTCGCAATTGAGAAACCGCCACAAGTGGCCGCTGCGCCGCTTGAGGTTGTCGATGTGCGAGAAGGTTTCGGGAGCGATCATGGCGAAGGGCCGAGGACATGCACCCGCCCCCGGGCGCGCAACCGTGAAGTGCGGGCCCCTTTTCCGTCCCGCGCCCCCGGCCGGCCGCGCGGCTCAGCTCCGCTCCTTGAAGACCAGGTCGATCGCGAGGGCGGCGGCGAGCAGCAGGGCGTTGCCGGCGGCGACCTCCCGCACCTCGATCACGTAGTTGTCGGCGCTCGTGAACAGCTCGCGGCCCAGCCCAGCCCATTTCTTGGTCACGGTGCCCATCTCGCCGGCGTTGAGGTCGAGCAGCTTGAAGTTCCACCCCTTCCAGTCGCCCTTCACCTCGGCAAACGGTTGGCCGTCGGCGCTGAACACGTGAAACCCGCCGCCCAGCGAAAACAGCTTCGCGCGCAGCGTGCCCAGCTTCACGCCCGCGCCGTCGAGCACCTCGACCTGCGCGCGCAGGAACGTGAAGCCGCGTTTGAGCACGAGCACCGCCGGCTGCCCTTCGCCGGCCGCCACCTCGACGCGGGTCGGCAGCCCCTGCTTCTTCACCAGCAGGCGCAGGAACTTCACCCAGCCCGGCAACACCTCCTGCGCGAGGCCCACCGGCTGCCCGCTCTGCGGATCCAGCAGATCATAGGCCCCGGACAGCTTGAACAGGCCCACATGCTCGCGGACGAAAAGGAGGTGGCGATCGAGAAGATGCATGCGCCGAGGCAACCATCCAGTCCGGGCCCTGCAACCACATTGTGGATAACCCGCCGCGGACGCCCGCGCGGCGGCGCCGGGGGCGGGAACGCGCGCGGCCGGTGGGCGCCGCCCGGTTGCACTTGACGCGCCTCCTGCCACGCGAGATGGTGCCGCCCACCGCGTGCGCCGCGTTCCCTCGGTCCCTGCCGCCGCCACGCCCTCGCCATCATGCGCCGGTCCCCGCTCCGCTCCCTCCCCCTCCTCCTGCTCGCCGCCGTCCTCGCCCTCTGGGCCATCGGCACCGCCGGCTGCCGCAAGCTCGACGCGCCCAGCGCCGCCGCCCGCAAGGCCCGCCAGCCTGCCACCGATCCGCGCGCCTACCTCAATTACCTGCGCCCGACCAACATCGGCGCGCCCCTCGTCCCGAACACCGCCCCGTGGATCGCCCACGTCAACGCCGTCGACCTCGACCAGGACGGACTGGTCGACGTCCTCGCCTGCGAGGCCAAGGAGAACAAGATCCTCTGGCTGCGCCAGGTCAGCCGCGGGACGTTCGAGGAGATCGTCATCGACCACCAGAGCATCGCCCCCGTCCACGTCGAAGCCTTCGACATGGACAAGGACGGCGACCTCGACGTCGTCGTTTCCAACATGGGCTTCGTCTTCCCGAACAACGACAAGATCGGCGAGATCGCCATCCTCGAGAACGACGGCCACCAGCGTTTCACCCGCCACGTCATCATCGCCAACACCTCCCGCGTCACCGATGTCCGCGCCGCCGACTTCGACGGCGACGGCCAGCTCGATCTCGCCGTGGGCCAGTTCGGCTACGATCAGGGCGAGGTGCGCTGGATGCGCCGCACCGGCCCGTGGACCTTCGACCCCGGCGTGATCCTCACGGACCTCTCCGGCGACATCAACGTGTGCGTGGCCGACTTCAACGGCGACGGCCACCAGGACATCGTCGCCCTCATCTCCCAGCAGTGGGAGGAAATCTACTACTTCCAGAACGACGGCAAAGGCACTTTCACCCGCAAACTCATCTGGGGCTCCACCAACGAGGACTACGGCAGCAGCGGCATCAGCCTCTGCGATGTCAACGGCGACGGCCGCACCGACATCCTCTACACCAATGGCGACGGCTTCGGCCCCGCCGCCACCCCCGGCCCGCGCCCCTGGCATGGCCTCCAATGGCTGGAGAACACCGGCGGCGGCACCTTCAAGTTCCACCGCATCGCCGACCTGCCCGGCGCGTACAGCCCGATCGGCGTCGACCTCGACCGCGACGGCAAGATGGACATCGTCGCCGTCGCCGCCTACGCCGACTGGGACAAGATGAACCCGCTCGTCGCCTCGCTCGTGTGGTTCCGCAACGAGGGTCAGCAACGCTTCACCAAGCGCGTCCTCGCCAGCACGCCGAAGGATCTCATCACCCTCTCCGTCGGCGACCTCGACGGCACCGGCGAGCCGGTCCTCGTGACCGGCGGCTTCCCGGTGTATCCTCCGTACGAAAACATCGCCCGCCTCACCGTCTGGCGGAAAAACCCATGAAGAAGACACCTCTCGTGCTCGGGCTGGTCGTCGCCCTGCTCGGCGGCGGCGCCACCGCCGGCTACTTCTGGCAGCGCGCGCAGCAGCGGGCCGAGGTGTTCGCCGCCGCCATCCCCGTGGTCCCCGACCTTTCAAACTGGCCGGCCGCGATGCGCCAGCGCGTCGAAGCCGCCGAACGCCAGCTCGCCGACCGCCCCGTCGAGGCCTTGGCCGAACTCGCCCGCCTCTACCACGCCAACGGCTTCTTCGCCGAGGCCGCCCAGTGCTACACCGGCCTCGAGCAGCTCGAACCCGACCAGCCCCGGTGGTTCCACCAGCACGCCACGATCCTCGCCGGCTACGGCGACACCGCCCCCGCGCTCGCCCGCTGGGAACGCGCCGTCGCCCTCGCCCCCGACTACATCCCCGCCCGCCTGCGCCTCGCCGACGTCTACCTCAAGCGCAACGACTTCGCCGCCGCCGCCAAGGAATACCGCGCCATCCTCGCCGACCAGCCCGACGAATCCTACGCCACCCTCGGCGTCGCCCGCTGCGAGTTCGAGGCCGGCCGCTGGGAACAGGCCCGCGTCCTCCTCGAGCCCTTGGTCGCAAAAACCAACTACCAGCTCGGCTACGATCTCATCGTGACGGTCTACGAACGCCTCGGCATGGAAGGCCCCGCCCGCGCCATCCGCGGCCGGATGCGGGAGTCCGGCGCCTATCGCGACCCCGTCGACCCCTGGGTCGACAACCTCGCCGACGACTGCTTCGACGTCTACCGCCTCTCGCTCGCCTCCGGCGCGGCCCAACGCAACAACGACATTCCCCTCGCGCTGCGCCGCATCGAGCAAGCGCTCGCCCTGGCGCCCGACCAGGCGACGGTCCACTTCCAGCGCGCCAACCTCTACCTCGACACCAAGGCCTACTCGAAGGCCCGCCAGGGCTACGAGAAGTGCACCGTCCTCAAGCCCGATTTCAGCGACGGCTGGGTGCGCCTCGCCTACGTCTGTGAGACCGTCGGCGACCGCGCCGCCGCCGAACGCGCACTCGCCGAAGGCCTGCGCAACTGCCCCAACTCCCCCGGCCTGCACCTGCAGCGGGCGCGTTGGCTCGTGCGCGACAAACGCGCCGAGGAGGCGCTTCCCGCGTTCCGCGAATCCATCCGCCTGCGCCCCAACGAAGCCGATGCCTACCTCGGCCTCGCCACCGCGCTGATCGGCCTCGGCCGCAACGCCGAAGGTCTGGCCGCCGTGGATCAGGCGCTCGTTGCGGAGCCTGAGCATCCCGGCGCCCTGGGTATCCGCACCTTTGATGCAATCATCTCCGGCAACGAACTCGCCGCCCGCCAGTGGCTGCAGCGCGTAAAGAACCAGCCGCGCGTCACCGCCGACGACTTGACCCGCCTCACGGGTGCCTTCCGGCAGCAGTTCGGCCGCGCGTTCGAGTAATCCTGACGGGCACGGCCGGAACCGGCAGAAGGCGACGAAGAGAACGAAGGAGGCGCACGTTGGGCCACGGAATCGGCATCCCCGATCTCCCCCGCCCCTGCAGGTGAGCTGTTTTCTCACGCCCGCCCAGCGCGGGACAGGAAACCGTCGGAAGCCGGCTGCCGTTTCTAGAAAACAAATACGCCACGTCGGGCCGGTCTTCGACCGGGAGCTCGGATGGCTGCGCTTCCGAAGAAGATGCCCGGTGGGAGACCGGACCCACTTCCGCCATCCGCCACAACGACCGACGCCTCAGACATGATCAGGCAATTGCCGAGCGCTCACGAGCAATCGGGCTCGCGCCGATGGTGAACCCGTAGGGGCAGGGTGCTTGCACCCGCTTTTCAGCGCGCGAACGAGATCCCTGACCGACGCGGCAATTGAATTGTTACGGTTCAACCACCGTTCGGTCGCACGCCGAGAGACGAACGCCAAACGCCTGACTTTCGGAGACCGCTCCCAGGAGCGCTCTTGCAGCCACCCCGTTCAAGTTCGGTCCGGCGCTCGTCACCCGACGCCCGACTCTCGTCTCCAAGGTCCCGCCTCAGCGCCCCGTGTGCCCGAAGCCACCGGCGCCGCGCGCCGTCTCGTCCAGCGTCTCGACCTCTTCGGCTGCGCACATCACCACCGGATAGACGCCCATCTGCGCGATGCGTTCACCGCGCTTGAAGGCGAAGGGCTCCTTGCCGCAATTCATCAGGATCACGCCCACTTCGCCGCGATAGTCGGAATCGACCGTGCCGGGCGAGTTGAGGACCATCACCCCGTGCTTGAGCGCCAGCCCGCTGCGGCTGCGCACCTGCACCTCGTATTCGGGCGGCACCGCCACGGACAGCCCGGTCTTCACGAGCAGTCGCTCGCCAGGCGCGATCGTACCGTCCATGTCGGCATAGACGTCGAAACAGCTGGCATGCTCGGTGGTGCGCACGGGGAGCTTGGCGGTGGGGGTGAGGCGTTTGATGCGGAGGTTCACGGGCGGACGAAGTTGGAGTTGGCGCGAGTTTGGGAACCGGCCGCCAACCGGCAATGCCGGTTTCCGCCGCATTCCCCACTTCTGGCCCCGCCCCCGAACCCACCCCGGCTGCCCCAGCATCGACACCCCGTCCGCCAAATACTCTCACGACCGTGGAAGTATTTGGCGGGACCTAAACCACCGTTTTCAGAGGGGAATCCCGACGGGCGCGCCCCGCTTCCGCCAAATAAGTTCACGACCGTGAGAGTATTTGGTGGGAATGAAATCGGCCGGGCCGCCCAGCCGAGGCCATGAAAAAGGCGCGCCGCGATCGGCGCGCCGGGAACAAGCCGGAAGACGGGGACCCGTGCCGGCGGGGGAGCCGGCGAGCGCATCAGGGCTCCAAGACCGCCTGGTCGTAGAACTTCACGACATCACGGAAGTTGTCGCCTTCCATGAACGCCATCGCGGCCTTCGGGTGCTGGTTGAGGTAACCGGTGAGCAGGTACGGGATCGCAAAGCCCCAGCGCAGCTCCTCGCGCATCGGCTCCACGTGCGTCTGCAGCGCCGCGAGGATCGGGCGCATCTTGAACTTCGGGTTGTGCAGGAAACTCAGCGCCAGCTCCATCGGGCAGTTGCCCGCGCCGCGCCCCAGGCCTCCGATGCTGGCGTCCACGTAGTTCGCCCCCAGCACGATCGCCTCGATGGTGTTGGCGAAGGCGAGCTGCAGGTTGTTGTGCGTGTGGATGCCGATCTCCTTGCCGGCGGGTTTGGTGAACCTCTCGAACCGCTTGTAGAGGTCGCGGATCTGCTCGCTGTAAAGCGTGCCAAAGCTGTCGACCACGTAGAGCGCCTTCACCGGCGACTGCACGATCACCTCGAGCGCGCTGTCCAGCTCGCTCTCCGGCACGGTCGAGACGGCCATGATGTTCAGGCAGGTCTCGTAGCCCTTGTCGGTCGCGTCCCGCACGATCTCCAGCGCGGCCGGGATCTGGTGGATGTAGGTGGCCACCCGGTACATGTCGACCATGCTCTTCTCGCGCGGGAGGATGTCGTTCTTGCAGTCCGTGCGCTCGGCGTCGGCCATGACCGAGACCTTGGTGTTGGACTTCTGGTCGCCGACCACGCGGCGGATGTCGTCCTCCGAGCAGCATTTCCAGACGCCATATTTATCCTTCGGGTACATGCTCGCCATGCCCTTGTAGCCGATCTCGAAGTAGTCCACGCCGGCGGCGACATCGGCCTGGTAGATGGCCTGGACGAACTCGAGGGGAAAGTTGTGGTCGTTCATCAGCCCGCCGTCGCGCACGGTGCAGTCGAGCACCTTGAGTTCGGGACGGTAGCCGACCCAGCCTTTGGTGCCGGTGGGAGGAGTGGCGGTGGTTTGCGACATGGAGTGGCGAACGGTTCGATTTCGGGGTTGGGGCGGCATTCGTGGAGTGAACCTCCACGGCAAGCAAGCCCCGAGGCGGAGTGTTTCCCCGGCGACATCCGCGCGACAACCCATCCGCCCCCTTGACGCATCCGCTATAACCATCAAGCAACACCCGTGATGTTCGCCGACCAACACCGCCCGCTCCCGCTCCGACTGCGCCTCTGCGCGGCCGTGCTGGTGTTCGCGGTGTTCAGCGTCGGTTTGGCCGCCGTCTCCCCGCGCCTGCACGTCCACGCGCATCACCACGGCGAATGCGAGTCCACGACCTGCGCCGCAGCGCTCTTCGCCCACGGCCTTGTGCCGCTCGCTCCGGCGCCCGTCCTCGCAGCCCCGGTCCGGTTCACGCACCGTCAGGTGCCGGCCGCGGTTGCGCGGATCGTCGATGCAGCGCCCGCGCTGCGCCTGCCCCCGCCCTGCGGTCCGCCCCGGGTCTGATTCGAACCCGCGTTCCGTCCTCCCCCGTCCGCGCCGCAGCTCCGTTTGCGCCGGCCGGACTTGATCGTGCCCGCCGCACCCGCTGCGGCTGCCGCATGCCCTCAACCTCGAATCATCATTCATGTCCACTTTCCGACCGCTCTCCCGATCCTCCGTCTCGCTTCAACTCGCAGCGACACTCGCCGCCGCCGCGAACGTCTCTGCCCTCGTCGCCGCACCGCCCCAGGCCGTGAACGACGAGCCCATCGTCCTCGAAAACTTCGTCGTCACCGCCTCCCCGCTCACCCGCAGCCAGGCCGACCTCGCCCAATCCACCGCCGTCCTCACCGGCCAAAGCCTCGCGGTGCAACAACGCGGCACCCTCGGCGCCACCCTCGCCGGCGAAGTCGGCCTCTCCGCCACCGACTTCGGCCCCGGCGCCAGCCGCCCCGTGATCCGCGGCATCGGCGGCGACCGCGTGCGCGTGCTCGAGAACGGCGTCGGAACCCTCGATGTCTCCAACATCAGCCCCGATCACGGCATCGGCACCGAGCCGCTCTTCGCCGACCGCCTCGAGGTCGTGCGCGGCCCCGCCACCCTGCGCTACGGCAGCGCCGCGATCGGCGGTGTCGTCAACGTGCTCGACGGACGCGTGCCCACCGAGCGCGCCACCGCGACGCTCTCCGGCCGCACCGAACTGCGCGGCAACACCGCCGACGAGGAGCGCGCCGGCGCCCTGCTGCTCAACGGCGGCACCACCGGCTTCGCCTGGCAGACGCGCGTCTTCGCCCGCCGCACCGGCGATCTCCGCATCCCCGGCACCAATCTCCACCAACACGACGAAGCCGCGCACGACCACGAGGAGGGCGAGGAGCACGACCACGAGGCGCATGAGGCCGAGCCCGTCCACGGGCGCGTGCCCAACACCGCGATCGACAGCGAGGGCTGGTCGGCCGGCGGTACGTGGTTTTTGCGCACCGGATACATCGGCGCCGCCTTCACCGCCCACAACTCGCTCTTCGGCATCCCACCCGACGGTCACGTGCATGAGCACGAGGAGGATGAAGGTCACGACGAGACCGAGGACGAATCCCACGACGAACCCGACCACGCGGCCGAGGCGATCCGCAGCGATCTCCACCAGCGCCGGGTCGACGTCCGCGGGGCCATCACCGAGCCCTTCGGGCCGTTCGCCCGCGCCGACGTCGAGCTCGCCTTCGCCGACTACGACCACAGCGAACTCGAAGGCGAAGCCGTCGGCACCCGCTTCGACCAGACCGGCCACGAAGGCCGCCTCGAGCTCACCCAGCAGGAGTTCGGCAAACTCACCGGCGCAGTCGGCGCCCAGTATCAGTTCACCGAACTCAAGGCCGCCGGCGACGAAGCCTACCTGCCCACGGTGAAAACCACCAACTGGGCGGGCTTCCTCTTCGAGGAACTCGTCACCGGTCCCGTCGCCTGGCAGGCCGGCGCGCGCTACGAACACCAGCGCGTCGCCCCAGTCGCCTCCTCCGGCTTCTCCGCCCGCACCTTCGACGGCGTGAGCGGCTCGCTCGGCGCCGTGTGGTCGTTCGCCGCAAACTGGGGCCTCGCCGCCTCCGTCGCCCGCACCACCCGCCTGCCCAGCGCCACCGAGCTCTTCGCCGACGGCCCGCACGCCGCCACCGCCGCCTACGAGCTCGGCGATCCCAGCCTCGACCGCGAACGCGCCACCGCCCTCGAGCTCTCGCTGCGCCGCCGCGCGGGCTTCGTCACCGGCGTTGTCACCGTTTTCCGGAGCCGCTTCGACGACTACATCTTCGAGCAGCCCACCGGCGCCACCGCCGACGGCCTGCCCGTGTACGCGTTCGTCGCCCGCGACGCCCGCTTCGAGGGCGGCGAGATCGAGACCTGGTGGCACCTGCACGAGGGCAAAGCGCACACGTTCGACCTCCGCCTCGGCGCCGACTGGGTGCGCGCCACCCAGCTCGACGACGACCAGCCGCTGCCGCGCATCCCGCCGCACCGGTTCCTCGCGGGCCTGCACTACCGCGGGGGCGCCTTCACCGCCGGGATCGACGTGATCCGCGCCGCCGCCCAACACCGCACCGCCCCCGGCGAGGAGGAGACCACCGGATACACGCTCGTGTCCGCCGATGTCGGCTACCGCTTCGACGTCGGTCGGATCGAGTACCTCGTGTTCCTGCGCGGCACGAACCTCGCCGACGCGGAGGCGCGCAACCACGTCTCCTTCCTCAAGGAGTACGCCCCCCTCGCCGGCCGCAGCCTCTCCGCCGGCCTGCGCCTGACGTTCTAAACAGGTGTTCGGTCGCGGGGCGCCGCAGAGGCGCCCCGCTTGACTCAGTTAATCCTTCCCGCGGGCCAGGCTTGCGCGTAGGCGGCAAGAACCTTCTCAAGGTGGGCGTCGTTCTCGGGCGGGAGGCGACGGCGCGACGGATCGGCGTCGAACCACGCCAGGGTGCGGCGAATCCCGTCGCGGTAGGCCACGCGTGGCCGAAAACTGGGCACGGCGCGACGGAGCTTCGTGTTGTCGAAGAGCGCGGTGTGCGACTTGTCGCCGAGCAGCGTGCCTTCCAGGTCCCGGTTCCACGCGATCAGCAGGTCCGACGGGATATGCACCAACCTCGGCTGCGCGACGCCCGCTGCCTGCGCCGTCTGCGTGTAAAGCTCATCCCAGGTGAGCGCCTCGTCGGAGGTAATCTGGAAATCCTCACCGTACGCGACCGGGTTGCCGAGCAGCCCGAGCAGGCCCTGCGCAAAATCCTCGGCGTGGGTGATTGTCCATGGACTCGTGCCGTCACCGGGCACGATCACCGGTTGGCCGCGCCGCATGCGCTCGACAGTGGTGAAATCCGTCCAGCCGCCGATCGGCAACGGGATCACGGTGTCGTAGGTGAGCGACGGGCGGATAATCGTGTAGGGCAACTGTGCCACCCCGACGGCGCGCAGCACCTGTTCACAGGCGATCTTGTCGCGCGAGTATTGCCAACGCGGATTCTCCAGCGGTGTGCGCTCGGTCGTGGGCGCGAACGTGCGCGGTTTCGCGTAGGCCGAGGCGGAACTGATGAACACGTACTGCCCGCAACGTCCGGCGAAAAGCCGCCGGTCGCGCTCGATCTGCGCGGGCTCGAAGGCGATGAACTGCACCACGGCATCGAACTGATGCGGGGCCAAGGCCGCCGCGGCGGCGGCCTCGTCATTGATATCGCAGTGCAGGTCCCGTGCGCCAGCGATCCCCGGACGCCCGGGCCGGTGCAGCAGCCAGAGCTCGTGGCCGAGCTGCAACGCGAGCCGGCTGCAGGAGGTGCTGATGTTGCCGGTGCCACCGATGAAGAGGAGTTTCATGGCCGAGGAGAAGCGAGGTCCAAGGAAGTCGGGAGGCGCCGATTGATGCGCACCGGGCCGCTCCGGCGCAAGCGGGCGGCCGGGGCGATGCAAAATCCCCCCCTTGCACCCGGCCCTCGCGCCCGGATGCACCAGCCGGGCCCGCAGAGTAATCTTCGCCCGGGCGGCCGGCCACAGGCCGGGCCGGCAGGTGAAAGCCCCGCCCCAGGACCCCGCCCCCCAACTGCACATTTTCGTGATACGGTCGTATCACGAAAATGTGCAGTTGTGATTCCGGGGGGCGGAAAGGGCGGGTCAGTCCAGCGCGGGGAGCTGGAAGGTCTCCATCGCCTTGCGCAGGTCCTGCATGAACATCGCCGCGCCGCCCCCGTTGACCACGCGGTGGTCGAAGGTGAGCGACATCGTGACGACCTCGGCGGCCTTGAAGGTGTTGCCGGTGCGGACCATCTCGTGGTGCGCGGTGCCGATGAAGAGCGTGCTCATCGCCGGCGGCACCACGATCGGGATCGCGGCGCGCACACCGAAACTGCCGAGGCTCGAAATCATCACCGGAGCGCGCACCTCGACGATCTTGCCGCGGCGCGCCTCCTCGATCACCCGCACATACGTGGTGTGAAACTCCGACCAAGTGAGACGGTTGGCCTGCGGGATCACAGCGGTCACGAGCCGGTCGCCTTCGAGCGCCACGGCCACGCCGAGCTCGAAATCCTCCACCTCGACGATGTGCGAGCCTTTGAGCACCAGCCGGCGGAAGGAGGGATTGATCACCATCACCTGCGTGACGGCCCACGCGACCATCGACGACGGCGAAGGCGCCCCGTCCGGGTCGCGCAGCTTCGCGATCTGGCGCGCGGCGCGGATCGCGCTCCAGTCGATCGCGAACTCGATCGTGGCCGGCACGACCGGGGCGAGGCGCTGCGAGATCGCCGGCGCCAACACCGGCTCGCGCGGCACCGCCCCGGAAGGCGCGCCAAGCTCGTCGAGCGAGACGACGCCCGCCAGGCCCACGCGCTTGGCCATCGCCGCCTGCTCGGGCGGCGGCGACGGCGGCAACGGAACCGAAGACCGGGCCACCCCCGGCTTCACCGGTTTCGAGATCGTGGATACCTCCGCGACCTCGAGCGAGACGGTGCGCCAATCGACACCGGCCGGGGCGAGCACGCCGATCACCTGGCCGACAAGCACAGTGTCGTCGACCGCGGTTCGCCAGCCGACGAACGTGCCGGAGTGCGCCGCCTCGATCGGGTAGACCGCCTTCTCGGTTTCGACCTCGCAGAGCGCCTCGTCGGCCTTCACCGGATCGCCGGGCTGCTTGAGGAGGGAAACCACGCGGGCGTCGCGGATGCCCTCGCCCATGATCGGCACCTTGAGCGGCTCCCCCGCCACCTGCTGCGACACGGCGGGCGCGGCCGAAGCCGCCGGCGACGCCGCCGGCACATGGGCGCGGTGCGGCGGGGAGACGGTGGCGCGGGTGAGTGCGGCGGTCATGGTCTGGCGAAGCGCCGCGATCACTCGGGAGATGTCGGGCAACGCGGCGTATTCGCTCACAGCGTTGAAGCCGATCATCACGTTGCCCTTGGAAACAAGCACCGGCGGGCAGACCATCCGCGAGAAGACCTCGGGCATCTCGCTCAGCTCGGTCACAAGCATCTGGCCCACGGAGCAGTTGACGGTGTCCTCCTGCACGACGACGAGCCGGCCGGTCTTGCGCACCGACTCGGCGAGCGTCTCGCGATCCCACGGCACGATGGTGCGCAGGTCGATGAGTTCGATGCTGAGTTCGCCGCCAAGCACCTTGAGCGCCTCCTCGCAGAGCTCGACGGTGTTGCCCCAGGCGACGAGGGTTATATCCGCTCCCTCGCAACAGAGGCGCGCGCGGCCGAAGGGCACCGGGAGCACCGGCTCCGTGCTCTCGTGCTCGGCCCAGAACATGTGCTTGGGCACCAAGAAGAGCACCGGGTCCGCGCAGTGTAGCGCCGTCCAGAGCAGGCCGGCGGTGTCGGCCGGGGTGCTGGGCATGACGACATGCAGGCCCGGGAGGTGGGCGAAGAGCGCCTCGTTGGTCTGGCTGTGCCAGAGGCTGCCGCCCGGCAGGTAGGCGCCGCAGGGCGCGTAGATCACGGCCGGGCAGGTCCACTGGCCGTTGGTGCGCCAGCGCAGCGTGGCGAGATTGGTGGCGAGCTGGTTCCAGCCCGCGCAGATGAAATCCAGAAACTGGATCTCGAACACCGGCTTCCAGCCGGAGCTGGCGAGACCGCAGGCGACGCCGAGGATGGTCGATTCGGCCAGCGGCGAGTTGACCACGCGGCCGGGGAAGTCGGTCGAGAGCGTGCGGGTGAGCCGGAAGACGCCGCCCTTCGGATCCTCGACATCCTCGCCGAAGACGAGGCGGCGCGGCTCGGCCTCGAGGCCGGCGCGCAGGGTCTGGTTGAGGAGATCGCCGATACGGTAGCGGCCGGCCGGGAAGAGTTCGCGGGCGGGCACCGGTACCGGCGCGCCGAAGACATTCGTCTCGGTGTCCTCGGGTTGCGGGTCGGCGGCCTTCTCGGCGCGATCGTAGGCGGCGCGCACCTCGTCGCGCACCTCGGCCTCGAGCTGGAGGAAGGACTCCTCGGTGAGCAGACCTTCGCCGAGCAGCTGCTGCTTGAGGACGAGGATCGGATCATGGTCGGCGAGCCGGGCGAGGTCCTCGGCGGAACGATACAGCTTGTGGTCGTCAGTGCTGGTGTGGCTGGCGAGGCGTTCGGTGTTGATCCAGAGCAACGCCGGTCCCTGGCCGGCGCGCAGGCGCGCGATCGCGGCGGCGGCGGCGGCGTGCAGCGCGAGGGCGTCGCGGCCGTCGATCACCTGCCACTGCTCGCGCGCGAGCACGCCGAGGGCGTAAGGATTGGTCTTCCGCGTCGGCGTGCTGATGCCGTAGGCGTTGTCCTGCACGAGCATCAGCACCGGGAGCTTGCGCTCCTGGGCGAAGCAAACCGCCTCGAAGAAATCGCCCTGGCGCGTGGCGGCGTCGCCGGTGCTGGTGATGACGACGTTGGGCTTGCCGTCCATCTGCAGGCCCCAGGCGATGCCGCACGCGGGCAACATCTGTGCGGCGGTCGGAGTGGGCACGCTCCAGATGTTGTGCGCGCGGGAGCTGAAATGGCCGGTGAGCTGGCGGCCGCCGCTGGAGGAGTCGCGCTTGCCGAAATAGTCGAGGCCGAGCTCGTAGGAGGACACGCCGCGGGCGAGCACCAGCGCACGATCCCGGTAGTAGGGGCAGGCGAAGTCGCCGTCTTGGAGCAACAGCCCCACGGCGGCCAAAGCCTCGTGTCCCATGCTCGCCACGTGGAAATGGCCGCGCCCCTGGCGGTTGAGGCTTTCCTGGCGGAGATCGCCCTGCCGGCTTTCGAGCATCAGGCGCAACAACCGGAGCTTGGCGGCGGAATCGAGCGGCACGGCAGCAGGGGGATTCTTCGCAGTCATGTCTGGCGGGAGGAAGCGTGGCCCTCGCGAAGTTGGCAAACCGTTAGTCACAGTCCCGCCGGCCGCGGCGCCTGAGCCCATCGCCTCCGGGACCATCGGTTCGCAAAAAAAACGCCGGCCTCCGCAAGATATGCGGAGCGCGAACCGCAAAGACGCCGATAGTGTGAACCGTTGGTCCACCACCCCATGTTTCGCGGCCACCTGCCCTGCCATCCCCGTAGGCTCTCACTGCCACAGGCGATGCGGTGCGCCCACCACTAGCCCCTGCCCAAGGAGAAAAGTATGAAAACCCCGCGCCGTCCGTCGTTCGGCAACGTCTGGCTCTTCGGAGCCGTCCTCGCCTGGTCCCTGCTCTTCTTCGCGTGCAGCAACGTAAACCGCACCATCGTCGCGCCCACGCAGATACCGGGAGCCGACTATGTCGGCAGCGCCGAATGCACCACGTGCCACAGCGACACCGCCGAACACTTCCGCCACGCCACCCACCGGGGCCTCACCCTCGGCGGCGACAAGAAAATGGATATCTCGTGCGAGGCCTGCCACGGCCCCGCGAGCAAGCACGTCCAGGCCGGCGGCGGTCGCGGCACGATCATCAACCCCGGCCGCGAGAGCGGCATGTGTTACGAATGCCACGCCGACAAACGCGGCGAGTTCAACCTGCCCAACGCCCACCCGGTGGCCTCCGGCAAGATGACCTGCACCGACTGCCATGAACCCCACGGCGGGCCCGCGGCCGCCGGCGGCGGCACCCAGATGGCGAGCGCCAACGACAGTTGCTACCAGTGCCACTCCGCCCAGCGCGGCCCGTATGTCTTCGAACACGAAGCCTCGCGGGAAGGCTGCGTCGTCTGCCACAGCCCGCACGGCTCGGTGAACGCAAAGATGCTCAAGACGCGCAACCAGAACCTCTGCCTGCAATGCCACTTCCAGCAGCAGACCGGCAACGGCATCTTCATCGGCGGACGCGATCACGCCTCGTTCCTCACCCGCGGCACCTGCTGGGTCGGCGGCTGCCACGAGGCGGTCCACGGCTCCCACGCCAGCTCCTCTCTGCGCTTCTAACCCCCGACCCGGAGTCACCATGAAAGCCCTCTCCTCTCTCCGCCCCCTCCCCGCTCTGGCCGTCGGAAGCCTGCTCGTTGGCGCCACCCTCGGCGCCCGCGGTGCCGAACCCGAACTGGAAAACTACATCGAGTTCGGCGGCGGCGGTGCCTGGGTCGACGGCGATGCCGCCGCCTTCCAGCAACGCCACGGACTCAACCGCAAGGGTTTCGTCGGCATCACCGATTTCTTCTACACCCGGAGCGTGACCAACGGCACCCTCACCGCCGCCGGCCATGCGATCTACGAAAACAACGACTACGACTTCACGCTCCGCTACGATCACCACACCAAGGGCTACTTCCTCGTCGGACTGAAGGCGTTCCGGGTGTGGTCGGACGAGAGCGGCGGCTTCGTACCAGCCTCGCTCCCGCTCGGCGGACTTTCCCACTACGGCCTCGGCGGCAACTTCCACGCGCTCGACCGCACCGAATTCTTCGCCGAAGGCCTGTTCAAGCCCACCGAGACCTTCGATTTCCACTTCCGCGTCTCCCACGCCCGCCGCGACGGCTCGAAAGCCTCCACCATGGAGGGCGTCACCAGCCACACCAGGCCCGCCGCACGCTACATCGTGCCGAGCGCTTGGGACATCAACGAGGAGCGGACGGTCGTCGATCTCGACGCGACCTTGCGCAACGAAACCTCGACCCTCACCACCGCGGTCCGGTTCGACCACAGCGAGAACGACAACACCCGCTACATCCGCCAGAATCCGAACGAAGCGCAGGAGCGTTTCGTGACCACCCGCGAACAGACCGACACCGACCTGTTCCACGTCCGCGGCGTGGCCACTAACCGCCTCAACGACCGCGTGTTCCTCTCCGCCGCCTACGCCTACACCACCATCGACACCACGCTGGGCGGCTCCCGCATCTACGGCCGCCAGTTCGATGCCGTCTACGACCCGACCTTTGTCCGCACCGGCAACAACCACGGCTACTTCGACCTCACCGGCGGCACCGACACCAAACAACACGTCACCACCGTCAACCTCCTCTACGAGGTCGACGAGAACTGGGTCGTCGTGCCGTCCTTCCGCTATGAGGACGAAGGCCGCGCGGGCGCCGTCGAATTCGAGGAGACCAACCAGACCGCCGGCTTCGTCCCCGAGCTCTTCGAGGATGTGGGCGATCGCGACTGGCGCGAATGGACCACCGCGCTCGAGACCCGCTACAGCCGGATCGCCGGTTGGGTCTTCACCGGCCGCGCCGAATGGGCCGAGGGCCACGGCGACCTCACCGAGCAACAGATCCTCCATGAGGGCACGCCCCATGTCGAAGTCTCCCGCAGCTCCGAATACACCCGCTGGGTCTCCAAATATTCGGCGGCCGCCAACTGGTATCCCGCCACCTGGACCAACCTCGCCTTCTCCTTCAACAAGAAGACCCGCGAGACCGACTACGACAACTCCGCCGACAGCACCAACAACAACGTCGGCAGCGGCGACCGTTACCCGGCCTTCATCAAGCGCCAGAAGTTCTCGACCGACGACTTCACCGTCCGCCTCACCCTGCGCCCGATGCGCGGGGTCACTGCCGTCACGCGGTTCGACTACCAGGACACCACCGTGCGGTCCAGCGAGGTGGGTTTGGCCTCCGTCAACAGCGCCGAGATCAAGTCCACCATTCTCAGCCAGAGCCTTACGTGGAGCCCCGCCAGCCGGCTGTTCCTTCAAGGTGCGGTCAACATCGTGAAGGATGAGATCGACACCCCGGCCGACGAGCTCACCGGCACCGCCGCCAAGATCGTGCAACGCAGCCAGAACGACTACTGGAGCGCCAACCTCACGGCCGGCATCGTCGTCGACGAGGACACCGACCTCACGCTCTCCTACGATCACTGCTTCATCGACAACTGGGTCGACAACTCGGCCGTCACCGTGCCGTACCTCATGTCCGCCAAGGAGCATCTCTTCCAGGCGACCCTCACCCGGCGGTTGAACCGCAACTTGACCGTCAGCCTCAAATACGCCTTTGCCAGCAACGACGAGGTCTCCTCCGGTCACATCAACGACTACGACGCCCACCTCCTCTACACCAAGCTTCAATACCGTTTCTAAAAACCCCGGCGGAACCGTCGCCGTCTTTCCCGTTCTCACCTCCTCCTATGAAACTGCTCACCACCGCCCTCTTCGCCACCGTCTCCCTCGCCTTGGCCACCGCCGCCGGCGCCGCCACGGACAAGGAAAACTGGGACCTCCATTGCGCCAAATGCCACGCCGCGGACGGCTCCGGCGCCACCAAGATCGGCCAGCGCCTCAAGCTCAAGGACTACACCAAGGCCGATAATCAGGCCCTGTTCACCGACGAGCAATCCCTCGACGCCATCAAGAACGGCGTGAAGGACGCCGCCGGCAAGTTCACGATGAACCCCTATAGCGAGAAGCTCTCGGCCGAGGAGATGCAGGCGCTTGTCCCGTTCGTGCGCAGCCTGAAGAAGTAGTCGCCCTTTCCGCCTCCGTTGTTGTCTTCCGCGGCCCGCCCTCACCGGCGGGCCGCTGCATTTCCGGCTGTCGAGCCCGCAGCCGTGGTCAGTAGCCCAGCGACGAGCGGCCGAGCAACGAAAGCCCGAACACCGAGGAAAAACCGGAACGGCCGAGCGACTCGGATTGTGCCACTGCCTGTTCAGCGCTTGTGCCCCGACACTCGACCCTCGTCGGCGTCGACACGCATCAGTCGGTGGCCCGGCCCGGTCCATGCCCGCGAAAGCGCGAGCCCGCGCCTTTTCGATCAAGCCGCGATCCCGCCAGCCGATTGAACGACAGCCTCCCGCGCAGCGCCCCCCGCCTCCGCCGCACCGCACCATGCAGACATCCTCCGCCTCCGCCAAACAAGGCATCCTCCTCGAATCCGGCACCAACGAGGTCGAGTTCATCGAGTTCTTCCTCGCCGGCGAAAGCTACGGCGTCAATGTATCCAAAGTTCAGCGCGTCATCGCCCTGAGCAACTGCCACATCACCCGGCTCGCCCAGGCCCCGTACGGCGTCGAAGGCGTGATCCACGTGCAGGACAAGCCCGTCCTCCTCGTCAACCTCCACACCGCCCTCGCGGTCTCCGGCACCGCCGCCGAGAACGACCGGCAGCTCGTGATGGTCACTCGCTTCAACAAGCGCACCACCGCCTTCCTTATCGACGGCGTCTCGAAGATCCACCGCACCTCCTGGGCCGACTTCGAGCCCATGAACACCTCGCTCTCGGGCGAGGGCGCCGGCTACACGACCGGTTCCATCCGCATCGCCGAGCGCATCATTCTCGTCCTCGACCTCGAGCGCCTGATGCTCGATTTCACCCCGGCCGACGAACGCCCGGGCACCCCGCCTCCCGCCGACGAAAACACCCGGCGCAGCCGCGAAAACGTGAAGATCGTCTACGCCGAGGACTCGAAGATGATCCGCCGGTTCACCCTCGATGTGCTTCACGGTGCCGGTTTCACCAACATCACCGTTTTCGAGAACGGACTGGAGGCCGACCAACACCTCGCCGCGCTCCGCCAGAAGGCCGTCGCCGAGCACCGGCCCATGAGCGACTACGTCGATCTCATCATCACCGACATCGAGATGCCGAAGATGGACGGCCTCACCCTCTGCCGCAACGTGAAGGCCTCGGGCGGCGAACACATTCCCGCTGTCGTCGTCTATTCGTCGCTCATCAATGAGGAGATGTCGCGCAAGTGTGTCTCCGTCGGGGCCGACGCCCAACTCAGCAAGCCCCACGGCGAGGAGATCATCGCCATCGTCGACAAGCTCTGCAGTTGCGTCGCCGCCCCGTAGCCTCGCGCCCGGGCAACTGCACATTTTCGTGATACGACCGTATCACGAAAATGTGCAGTTTCTTCAGGTCACTCCGCTCGCGCCGGTTCCCGCTTCTCCAGCCCCGGCGTTCGCACCTCGCCACCGCGGCGGCGAGCCAGCGCGCCGCGTACTCCTTGCGCTCCGCCTGCTTCGCGACCGGTCGCAAGTCACCACGAAACCGCCCTTCAGCCGCCCGCACCTCATCGCAAAACCCGCTTGGCGGTTTTCCCCGGCCTGACGTATGGTCCGCGCCGCCCGCTACCCGCGCGCCACTCACGTTCCCTCACGCACCACCGCGATGCCCGCCCTCACCGTCAATCTCGACCTCGTCCGCAAATACGCCAAGCCCGGCCCGCGGTACACCTCCTACCCGACCGCCCCGCAGTTCACCGAGACCTTCGACCGCGACCGTCTTGCCCGCGAACTCGACGCCCACAACCGCTCCGACCGCCCGCTCTCGCTCTACCTCCATATCCCGTTTTGCGAGACACTCTGCTGGTTCTGCGGCTGCACCCAGATCACCACGTACGACCACGGCAAGTCCGCACCCTACCTCGACCGCCTCATCCGCGAGATCGAGCTCGCCGCCGCTCCGCTCAACCCCGCCCGCCGCGTCGTCCAGCTCCACTTCGGCGGCGGCACGCCCAACTTCCTCTCGCCCGACGAAATCCGCCGCCTCGGCGCCGTCCTGCGCTCGCGTTTCACCTTCGCGCCCGACGCCGAGATCGGCGTCGAGTTCGACCCGCGCCGCCTCACCCGCGACCACGTCGCCGCCTTCCGCGAGCTCGGCGGCAACCGCGCCTCGCTCGGCATCCAGGATTTCGATCCCAAGGTCCAGGAGGCCGTGCATCGCATCCAGCCCGAGGACGTCGTGCGCCAGGCGATCACCTGGCTGCGCGAGACCGGCTTCGAGTCGCTCAACCTCGACCTGATCTACGGCCTGCCGTACCAGACCCCCGCCTCCTTCGCCGACACCCTCGAGCGCGCCATCGCCCTCGGCGGCGATCGGTTCGCAATCTTCAACTACGCCCACGTCCCCTGGATGCGCCCCGGCCAGAAGGTGATCCCCGAATCCGCGCTCCCCTCGCCCGAGCACAAGCTCGAGATCCTCAAGGCCACCGTCGAGACACTCACCGCGCGCGACTGGGCCTACATCGGCATGGATCACTTCGCCCGCACCACCGACGAACTCGCCGTCGCGCAGGCCGCCGGCACCCTCCAGCGCAACTTCCAAGGCTACAGCACCCGCGGCGGCACCGACATCCTCGCCTTCGGCATGTCCGCCATCTCGCAGACGGAGACCCACTACCGGCAGAACCTGAAAGTACTTCCCCACTACTACGCCGCCGTCGACCGCGGCGAGGCGCCCATCACGAAAGCCTTCTTCCTCAGCGAGGACGACCGCATCCGCCGCGACGTCATCATGCGCCTGATGTGCGACCTGAAGCTCGACTACGCCAAGCTCTCCGCGAGCCTCGGCATCGACTTCCCGAGCTACTTCGCCGAGGCCCTCGCGTCCCTCGCCGAAGCCGAGACCGACGGCCTGATCGAGCGCCACCCCGATCGTCTCCAAGTCACGGACGCCGGCCGCCTCCTCGTCCGCAACCTCGCGATGCCCTTCGACGCCTACCTCACGAAGAAGCCCGGCCGCTTCTCGCAGACGGTGTGAGGCCGCCTTCGACGAACCCCCGAGGCCCCGCTGAGCCTCGTGGGCCGGCACGATCTCACCCTTGCCAAACCACGGCCGCAGGGCTTCATTCGCACCATGTCGAAGACCAGCACGCCTGCAGCTGCGGAACCGCGCCGAAAGGCGCCGGGGGCTTCGCACGCGGCGTTCAAGCACGTCTCCCCGCCGGCCCGTTTCGTCGATGTGCTCAAGTCGCACGGACACACCGAGAAATCGGTTCGTGCCTTGCGCGCCAAGCTGGAGCAGATGCTGAAACGCGAACATGCCGTCGCCGGCTGAACCCTCCCCGGCAGCCGCCAAGCCGCGCGTCTTCCTCAACGTCCCGTACGACGACTCGTACGAAAAATTGCTCGTGGCGATCACCGCCGCGCTCATCGCCCTCGGCCGCGATCCGCAATTGACCTTCCAAGTGCCGGACGGAGGCCAAGGACGCCTCCGTCGAATCTTCGACCTCTTGAAGTCCTGCCCGGTGTCGATCCACGATCTCTCCGCCGTCGGCTTGCCCGCGCGTTTCAACATGCCGTTCGAACTCGGCCTCGCCTGCGCGCTGCGGGAACAGACCAACGCGCATGAGTTCCTTGTCCTTGAGCGCAAACGCCACCGGCTCGACCGTTCCCTTAGCGACCTAAAGGGCATCGATCCGAAGATCCATGGCGGGAGCGCACGCTCGGCGATCTCGGCGATTCTGGAAGTGCTCGAACGTCCCTCCGGGAATCCCACCGCCCAACAAGTCTGGGATCTATACGTGCGGCTGCGCCGAATTCTGCCGGCCCTGAAAAATCAGCATGGCCGCGACTCGCTCTTCGGGAGCCGGGTCTATGGCGACCTCGTCAGTCTGGGGTGGATCGAGGCGCTGTCCCTGGGATTGGTCGACGCCTAGCCCCATGCCCAAACGCCTCGCCATCGTCGGAGCCGGGATCACCGGACTCACCGCAGCCAGCGAACTCGCGGCCGCCGGGCACGACGTGACCGTGTTCGAAGCTTCCGACCGCGCCGGCGGTGCGATCCGTACCGTCCACCGCGACGGTTGGCTCGTCGAGGCCGGACCCAACACCGCGCTGCTGCGCGACGCCTCGCTCGACCCGCTCCTGGAACGCGCCGGCCTCGCCGCCGAGCTCCAGCTCGCCAACCCCGCCGCCGCGAAACGCTTCATCGTGCGCCACGGCCGGCCCAACGCCCTCCCGCAGAGCCTCTGGGGCGCGCTCACGACTCCGGTTTTCAACTTCAGCGGCAAGCTCCGCGTGCTCGGCGAACCGTTCATCGCCCAGAACCGCCACAACCCCGACGAGACCCTCGCCGCCTTCGCGCGCCGCCGCGTCGGTCAGGAGTTCCTCGACTACGCCGTCAACCCGTTCATCGGCGGCGTGTACGCCTGCGCGCCGGAGGAGCTCTGTGTCCGCCACGCCCTGCCGCGCCTCTGGCGCCTCGAGCAGAACCACGGCTCGCTCGTCCGCGGCACCATCGCGCTGATGCGCGCCAAGCGGAAGTCGGGCGTGCGCACCAAGACGCGCCTCTTCTCCTTCCGCGACGGCCTCGAAACCCTGCCC